>JALTLP010000278.1 GCA_027001895.1 Chromatiales bacterium
TGGTCGGGCGTTTCTTCAAACGGAAAGCTGCTTGCAAAAGCATGATACTGTGCATCATCAATCTTATAGGCATACCCCTGTCTGGCTTCGCGCCTGGCATATATATCCAGCAATTCGGCGGCAACATCACGTACTTGTTCAGCGGCTTTACGTTTTGCTTTTTCCCATTGCTGACTACCCAGTTTATGTAACGGTGCAGAATCAGGTGATGCGCCAGTATAGCGCCCGATTAAATGTAATGAGTTTACCGGTACATAGAGCTTGTCGCCGCCGGCGTATTCGAGCATAAGAAACTCGGATTCGAGTCCAGCCACTTCTATCTTGGTTAAACCAAGGTAGCGACCTACACCATGTTGTTCATGTACGACAGGTGCATTAAGTGTCAGCTCTGCCAGGTTGCGAATAATAATATCGCTGTCACGTTGCGCTTTTTTACGTCGTCTGCGTTGCAGAACCTGTTTGCCATATAATTGTGATTCGGTAATAACAACCAGTTCAGGGTTGTTAATTGTCAGTCCTTCGTTTAAGGGATAAACCGTAACACCGTGGCGTGCTTCGGAATTAACAAAGTCCTGCCAGGTTTCAAATTTGTCTGGGTAAATGTCGATACCATGTAATAATTCAAGCAGGGATTCTCTGCGGCCGGTAGATTCTGATGAAAATAAAATCCGGCCATTATAATGGCGGGTAAATTTTTCTAATCTAGCAGAAGGTGATTCAAGCTTGATATCTATTAACAGGCTTTGTGGAACCTGGGTGTTGTAATTTGCCGCCGAAGTGTTTTCGTATTCAAAATGCTGGTACTGAACATGTTTATACAACTTTATCCGGGCGTTAATTTCATTAACGGCTAAATACAGTTCGTCAGGTTTCAGGATAGGGCGTTGAATATTATGGCGCCGCGCTTCGTAACGTTCGCTGAGTTCATCCCAGAATATTTTATTTTGCTCCTGCATGGTTTTGTCGGTAAACAGGATACTGTTGTCCGGCAGGTAGTCAAACAGGGTTTCAGTTTGCTCAAAAAATAAAGGCAGGTAATATTCTATCCCGGCTGAAGCAAGGCCATTGCTGATGTCACGATAGATATTACAATTTTGCGAGTCGCCTTCAAAGCGCGCCCGAAAAGCCTGTCTAAATTGTTTTATACCCTGTTTGTCTAATGGAAACTCTCTGGCAGGGAGTAAGCGAATCTGTTGTAGTTTTTCGATGGTGCGCTGGCTTTCGGGGTCGAAGCTTCGGATGTTTTCGATTTCATCGTCGAACAGTTCTATTCGAAAAGGGGTCTGGCTACCCATAGGAAAGACATCGAGGATACTGCCTCGTACAGCAAATTCACCGTGTTCCATCACAGAAGAAACACACTGGTAGCCGGACTGTTCAAATCGAATACGTATACCATCAAGCGATAATGTATCACCGATATCCAGGCTTAAGCTGTGTGCATTAATATAGGAACGCGGTGCAATACGTTGCGCCAGTGTCTGAACAGGAATAACGATAATACCCTGTTTCAGATCAGGCAGTTTTGCCAGTGTGTTTAAACGATCAGAAATAATATCCTGATGTGGTGAAAAAATATCATAGCTTAGTGTTTCCCAGTCGGGGAAGTGCAGTAAGGGGATTTTTTCTGATGTAAAAAATTCTATTTCATTTTCAAGAATATGTGCTTCGCTAACGCTACCTGTGATAACGACAACGGGTTGTTCGCTTATTTTTGCCGTTTCCACCAGCGCCAGCGCCAGCGCATTGCCATACAGCTTTCCCCAGTACTGGGTTTGTTTATTGTTTGTTGGATAAACCGGCGCAAAAACGGATTGTAGCTGGCTAACAGCATTGCCAACAACGGGATTGCCAACGGCATTTTGTGAATCAGGCATGGGGAGGTTAGTTATCTGTGTTTAATATAGTTGTATTTTATATTGAATTTATTGGCAGGAACAGAGATATATCTGGGATTTGTAAAGAAAAAGATTAGCCACGAAAAAGCTGGAGTTGTAAATGTTTTAAACTGGATATACTTACCCTATATATCTCTACCGGGTATAGAGTTTGAAATATATTTATTATTGCTTTTTCTTTGTGAGCTTCGTGTTCTTCGTGGTTAAAAATTATCTGATTTCTTTGGTCGATAATTTCTTGTCATAAATTTTAGGGGTTATCAGCCCATAGCCCTGCATTTGCCAGTGAACCAGTTCGGTCATGGCCGAAGGCACAATTTCGACAAAGTCGTAGAAGTCGGCATCAACATAACCAAAGTCATGTGCGGCAATGGAACAGACCTTAAATTGAATGCCGAGCGCATGGTAGTACTTTATTCTTTCGACCGCGGGTTTAAAGCGTTGATAGTTCTTCTTTGTTAAAGCAACAATTTCGGTGCCGTGAATCATGACTTTAATATCCATAAATTCGGGTGCAAAATTATAAGGTGCATCCATTAACGGGGTAATTAAAGAGCGTATCCAGTAGAGTGCACTGTTTATTTTTTCCGGGTGGTCAAAGTAAAAATCAAAAATGACTTTTTGTGGCTCGTAAGGAGTAAAAGATAGTTTGGGGTTTTCTTCACTGAAAACGGCATTGCTGTTAAAAAACAGCAACAGTAGGAATAACATATTTTTTGCAGTGTTTAACATGGCGCATCCATATCTTTGTTTGCAGAATAAGTTAAAGTCTGAATGCATAAAAAACCGACTACCTTTAGCAAGGATAGTCGGTTTTTACTGATAAATCTAAGCTTACAGCTTAAACGATGAATATATTTTTTTAAAATGCCAGATGCACACCTGCGTAAGGGCCGGAAATATCAATATTGGCATATTCGTTAGCCGTTGTGTCTTCGTAGTCAATAACAAAGCTGCGGTAGCCGACTTCAACACCGAGCAGGAAGTCTGATGTCCAGCGCAGTCGAACGAGCGTATCGGTAAAGCTGCTGCCATCAAATGAGAGGTAGCTGATATCCCCGGCAATTTGCAATCCTGCAGGCAGTTCAAATTGTAAACCGGCATATAACATTGGGACGGTTTCATCAAATGCTTCGTTAACTGTATTGGTACCATCGTTCAGGTAAACCGAGCCATCAAAGAATTTAACGTTTAAGCCCAGGTCTAGCCCAACAACATTGTCTAAAATATTCCAGTAAACACCAATTTCGGTGTGGTCCAGATTTAACCTGGAAGTTAC
>JALTLP010000279.1 GCA_027001895.1 Chromatiales bacterium
GTTATATTATCGTCAATACTGCCAGACATTGATGTGCTGGCATTTCGTTTTAATATTGCCTATGGTGATCTGTGGGGCCACCGCGGTATGACCCACTCTCTATTTTTTGCATTAGTCTGGTCGGTTTTATTATGGGCCATCATGTTACGCTCTAGCGACTTTAGAAAATACCGATTTATATCCGGAACCAGTTTAGCTGCAATTATTATTTTATTTCTTGCAACCAGCTCACATGGCCTGCTCGATGCCATGACCAACGGTGGGCTTGGCGTTGCATTTTTTTCACCTTTCGATACCACGCGCTACTTCTTACCCTGGCAACCCATCCAGGTTTCCCCCATCGGTATCCGTTCTTTTTTCAGTAGTTATGGATTAAAAGTAATTTTAAGTGAAGCTGTCTGGATAGGCATACCCTGCCTGTTGTTTTTGTTTGCACTTAAACTGAAATATTTATTTAAAAACCGTGCTGAATAAATGACTATCTATTAAATAGCTGCGATAATTAAAAACATTAACTACCAGCAAAGAAACAACCGATGGATTCATTAACAATAATCAAACCTGATGACTGGCACCTGCACGTACGTGATGGCGATGCATTAAAAGATATTATTCCACATACAGCCAAACGCTTTGCGCGTGCGATTATCATGCCCAACCTGAAGCCACCGGTTACTACGACAGAACAGGCGCAAGCCTACCGGCAACGTATTGTTGATGCCGTGCCCAACGATATCCATTTTCAGCCATTAATGACATTGTACTTAACCGACAATATGCCAGCCGATGAAATTAACAGGGCAAAAGACAGTGGCATTGTTTTCGCAGTAAAATATTACCCGGCTGGCGCAACCACCAACTCTGATGCCGGCGTTACCGATTTAAAGAAAACTTATGCAGTACTTGAACGCATGCAGCAACTTGAAATGCCGTTACTTATTCACGGCGAAGTCACCGACCCAAATATTGATGTATTTGATCGCGAAGCAGTTTTTATAGATACAATTCTAAAACCACTGCTGAAAGACTTCCCAAACTTAAAAGTGGTGCTTGAACATATTACAACTGAACAGGCGGTAGACTTTGTTATGTCGGCACCCAACAATATTGCAGCAACCATTACCCCACACCATTTACTTTATAACCGCAACCAGATGTTCCAGGGGGGCATAAAACCACACTATTATTGCCTGCCAATTCTAAAACGTGAAAAACATCGCCAGGCTTTAATAAAGGCTGCAACCAGCGGCAACTCAAAATTCTTTTTAGGCACTGACAGCGCACCACACCCTCAATCGAAAAAAGAAACCGCCTGTGGCTGTGCCGGTATGTATAGCGCACATGCTGCAATAGAAATGTATGCCGAAGTTTTTGACGAAAATAATGCGCTGGATAAACTGGAGGGGTTTGCAAGTTTATATGGCCCTGAATTTTACAGGCTGCCAGTCAATACGGATAAAATTAATCTGCTGAAACAGGCACAGACAATACCCGCAAGTTACCAATTCGCTAATGAAACACTTATTCCACTGAAAGCGGGGGAAACAATTCAGTGGAAACTACAGTAGTTCCTAGAGCGTATATAAAATGATAAGCGATACTACATTTACAACAACAAGGCTTGCGATCAGAACAAACTGATGAATAGCTTTTAGTTCCATTCGTTCTCTCCCATTTATTATTAAATTTATATAACCCAGCAAAATGCTTTGTTTTGCCTCCTGCCTTACATAG
Organism: Chromatiales bacterium; assembly: GCA_027001895.1. Taxonomy (GTDB): domain Bacteria; phylum Pseudomonadota; class Gammaproteobacteria; order UBA6429; family Thiohalophilaceae; genus SZUA-37. The sequence continues at coordinate 1,735 of JALTLP010000279.1, forward strand.
CAACTGTAAATAATTACGTCCGAAAATAATGTGAATTATGCACATTTTAAAGCAGTAAATTCCCACAGATACTAACGGCCCACACAGGCAGAATTTTCCTACCCAATATCACAAAGTACTCATATACAGGAAAAGGTGGGAATAAATATGCTCAATGTTGCTATCTATGGAGAACATACTTTATCGGTGAACGCCGTTTCACGACTGCTTGAAGACGAAAATAATTTTTGCCCTCATTCACTGACTTCTCAGGATAGCTACAAACAGCTTTATTCCAGCCGAACCAACATGGACGTTATTGTTTACTGTGCGGAAGGTTACTCAAACAGCCTGTTCAAGGAAATGCAAAACTTGCACCATGCTGCACCGGGTATCCGAAAAGTCCTGATTATTTCGATGGCGCATAAGCAGTTTCTGAAAAAATTACTGAACGCTGGCGTGGATGCCATCATCAGTTACAAATCAACACCTGAAGAACTGACCCGAGCTATCGAGTATGCCTCGCTAAAACAGCAATATATTGGTGAGGATTTCAGCCAGCTTATATTCAAGGCTAAATATCCTTCCAGTTTCAACACCTTATCGCAGCGTGAACTGGAAATAACCTATATGCTGGCAAACGGAATGAATGTAAAAAATGTTTCCAGTGAATTGGACATTAGTCCTAAAACAGTCAATACCTACCGCTACCGTATTTTTAACAAACTCGCCATTGAACGTAACGTCGACCTGTTTAGAATTGTGCAACAGGAAGCGGCTTATATGTTGCAGGCTTAACAGGCTGGCGGTAAAGATCTCTCACATCCGTTCAGGGATGGTATTGACTAGTAATGCGAAGGCAAACGTTCGTTAATGGTAATCCGCTTGTGGTCAATACTGATATAACCACCAATACTTAAATCTTTAAGAATCTTGGCAACCATTTCCCGCGAAGCCCCTACCCGGTTAGCAATGTCCTGTTGGGTCAGCTTCATATCAATAACCAGCTCGCCGTTTTTCTCCGTTGCCAGCGACAGCAAGGTTTTGGCAACCCGGCCATAAACATCAAGCAGCGCCAGGCTACGAACATTATCCGTTAAATGGCGCACCCGGTGGGTTAAACCGCGAATCAGATTAAAAGCCAGCTCAGGGTGACTCGATAAAACACTCTTGAAGTCCGCTTTGCTGATTACCAAAAAGGTACTCTTTTCAGTCGTCACAACCGAAGCCGAACGCTTGTCATCATCAACAAGCGCAAGCTCACCAAAATAATCACCCTCGCCCTGGGAATTAAGTATTACTTCCTTGCCATTCTCGTCACTCAGGAAAATCGTCACTCGGCCCGATACAATCACGTAAAGACTATCGGATGTATCGCCTTCGTTGATAATAACGCTGTTTTTTGGGAAATTTCGGGTAACTGCACATTTTTTA
>JALTLP010000280.1 GCA_027001895.1 Chromatiales bacterium
CCTTTGTACTATTCAGATAACACTTCATCAGAAGAAGCAGATTTAATTTTATGTTCAATAAATAATGGCAGGAATATTATCAGGTCGTATATATGTAATAACGACTTTCCTAAAAACTTAAAGATAGTCCCAATAAAACGCAATAACCATGCAAGTGCACGTAATAAACCAACCGCGACAATACCCAACACAGTACGGAAAGATTGTACAAATGTTTCAAAGGGAATGGCGACAAACATTAAAACAAACGGCAATATAAAACCAAGCGCCATTTGTGAACCGGTTGTTATCCACGATACCGAACTTTCAAAACCGGCTGCAGCAGATCCATCACCGCGTAACAAGGCACCGGTTGCCTGGTCAGCTTCCATCAGTATCTCACGAGTAAAGCCTAACCCGGCTTCAATGGTTGCCAATGATAAAAGCATAACAAACAAAAACCACGCAATACGAATACGCAACTTGTCATTGAGTGCACCAACAATCGGGAATAGCTTGGTGATTCGTAATGATTCCATCAGGAAGATGCCCAGTGTCATTTCAACAAGAATCATAATCATAGCCGCAATCTGGTTAAGCTGAAACCCTAAAAACAGGCTGGTTGTACCGCCGACCATTTCAGACATGGGGCGAGCGATTAACTGAAAGTTAACCATGGCAATGCCGGCTGCAATCACCATAACGGCCAGTGATGTAAAAAAGTGTTGCAGGGACGAAGACGATAACATTCTTATTGCCTGGTCAGAACCTTTAACTATAGACTCGTACTCACCCATATGACGGTCGATAGTTTGTGAACGTGACAGAATGCTGGTTACATTTTTATCGACACTGGTGAGTACCGTTAATACCTTGCGCCAGTGTGGCATCATGGCACGTAAACGATCATGGCGCTTATGACTGGCTTTACGGTATTCTTCTATTGCCGCAGTATTGGCTTTAACTAATGAGTGGTGAATATCTTCTAGAATATTGCCCACCATCGGATCACCTTTGGAAGGTATTTTGGCAACCGCTTCCACCGCCTTAACCCAGCCCGGTGGCTCAGGGGGGACTTCAATGCTTGCCTGATAGTCTTCGTCTATTGCAGTAATTTCTTCATTTAACTGACGATGCATCGCCGGGTATTCAGACAAATCCCGACGAACTGTCGCTTCAATACGTTCAAATTCACGTTCGACTATACGCTCTTCTGCTTCTCTTCCCGCAGCGAGTAAGACTTCACGGTTACGATTAGCCAGTCGAGACTCAACCGACATAACAGATTTTGCACTTAAACGCATGGCGTTATGTACGACCTGGCTAAGAGAAATAATGGCGCGATGTGCCGGACGCCTTGAAATATATAAAACAATAATCGCAATAATAACGAGAACAGTAATACTAATGGCTGGATGTACTCCGAGTGAATCCAAAAACGACATAGTTCCAACTCCTGTGGGATATTTTTAGTTTTATTATCGCCCCCTGAAACAGTAAGCTTAACCAACTTCTATAAACCAGCTATAACGAATGGTTCACAGAGCACAAACAAACTATGCAGCAGAGTGACGTAATATAATAGTATAGACAGGAAACGGGGTATTTCTGTTTAAAAAACCGCATTTTGTCGATTTGATCACTTTAATAGTTTATTTGAATATAGTTATATAGGTGTGGGAGTCTATTCAGCTTTTGCACTAACCGATGAGCTTGCTTTTAGCTTTTGTCATTCCAAACGCCAAAGCGGAAGAACCTTGTTTTATTCTTTAAGATCTCTCACCGCAGGTTACAAACGACCTCAAAAATATTTTGTTTTGCACTGTGCACAGCAGACGAGACAAAATAACACAATACGCAAATGCCTGCTTACAGCTTTAAACCGTTTCTTCTTCAGCCTGAGTTAAACGTGTACGCATTCTTAAATGTGCCTGGCTTAGTAACTGACTAACTCGTGACTCACTGACATCGAGTACACTACCAATCTCACGCAGGTTCATTTCTTCATCGTAATATAAACTAATAACTAACGCTTCACGTTCCGGTAAATTCCGAATCGCATCAACAAGCTGGTTTTTAAACTCCTGTGACTGCATGCCATCAAGCGGTGTGGTTGTTTTAGATGCATTACTCATTGCGCAGTCATCATCAACCCCGAGATCACCAAAGTTCAATATACGACAGCTATTGGTTTCCTGTAGTATCAGGTGGTACTCGGCCAGGCTCAGACCCATTTCATCTGCCACTTCACTGTTACGTGCATCACGACCAGTACGATTTTCTATTTTCTGTATGGCATTCATCACGTCACGCGCTTTCTTATGTACAGACTTGGGTGCCCAGTCGTTCCGCCTTAGTTCGTCCAGCATCGCACCACGAATACGAATAGATGCATACGTTTCAAATGCGGCTCCCTGCGAGGGATCATAATGTTCGGCTGCATCAAGCAAACCCAGTAAACCGGATTGAATAAGATCGTCAGCAACGACACTTGAGGGGAGCCGTGCTAATAAATGGTAAGCAATGCGCTTAACCAACTCGGAATGTTGTTCTACCAGGCGATGCGCCTGTTCCTGTTGTTGTTTTTTAATTGGCTGCATGCCTGATTGCTCTTCTCTTTTACCTGCTTTGATTGAGCAACATACTGTTGCACTTCGGTTAAAATAATGTCCTTAAAGATAAAAAATACCTTTAATTCCCTCTATACAAAGCAAATTTTGTACCGCTTTAACATGTTCAATAAGCAATACCTTTAATATTCGGTAAAAAGGACAAAAACTTTAACTTAACGACATTTTTTGCAACCCAGCCCTGGCCAGGCAGGAAAGATTATTCAATGTAAAACAATAAGTTAGAGATGTGGTAATTTTTGTGGTTTAAAACAAAGCCGAAATTTAGCTTAATCGACCCGCTTCATAATATTGATGGCAATTTTACTTAACGGATACTCATTATCGGCCGCGCCGAGCTTGGCGGCAGCACCCGGCATTCCCCAGACAACGCTGGTTTTTTCGTCCTGAATCAGGGTCTTCGCACCTGTTTCCTTCATTTCAAGCAAACCCCTGGCACCATCGTCACCCATACCCGTCAAAAGTACGCCAATTGCATTTGGCCCGACATTCTGCGCCACCGAACGAAACATAACATCCACACTGGGT
>JALTLP010000281.1 GCA_027001895.1 Chromatiales bacterium
CAAACCACTGACTGCCATAAGAGGTTCAGCAATATCAACAATTTCAATATTAGAATCTGAACCAAAACGCTGCGAGGTTAAAACCAGATGATTATTTTCTACAGTGACACTGACCGCCGCACCATCTGCCACTAAAAGTCGGTCACCGTTAATTTTACTTTGCAGTTCGGCTGCCAGATTTTCCAGCGAGGTATATACCTGACTATTTAATGAAATAACACCAGACTCGGTGTTATCGACCTTAATTTTTAATGTATTGGCATCCTTTGTAACATTTATATTTCCAACAGCAACATCCTGTCCCTGATAAACACCCTGCTTTGGTAATACATCAACAAAAACCGGGTATCGGCCAACCGTGGTTTGCTCGGATGCTTTTAAATAACGTACCAGAGAATCTGAAGCATGACCGGTACGTGAAAACAGTTGCGCAACTTCATTTATATTATTGTTTACCGCAGCCTGAACTTTATTGGTATCTATGGTTTGTTCGCCATTACGCTGTGTGTCTATCCCCAGTGCCGACAACGAAACAAGTTCACTGTTTACTCCACCAAAATTGGTACCAAGCTCGCGTCTTATTTGTGATAACACGCTGCGAACAGAGGAGTCACTTGCCAGTGGGCCGGCTTCACGTGTTTCCGGGTCAAAGCTGGTCAGTTCTCTGCTGCGTTGAATAAACGCATTATACTGGTTCACAAACTCTTCGATAGCAGCCGTTACTTTTGCCTTATCGTGAAACACTTTAAGGTTAACGGTTTTACCGACTGAGTCACCGTTTAAAACAAGTGATACTCCACTGATTACATCATCAATAGTGTTTTCGGGCGATTCAATTTCTACACCATCTACCTTGATAACTGCGTTAAGTGCTTCTGAAGTTTGTCTTAAATTTTTACCCTGGTTATTCGCTGCACCTGGCTCGTAAGATAAGGTCGATAAACCGAATAAGTCGGTGTCAGCCTGGTCGTTGTCATTGACTTTCAGGCGAATACTGTTTGTAGCACCGGGGATTTCACTGGATAAAATCAGGCGGAAGCCTTTACCCACTCTTAACACGGATGCTTTCACCCCGGCATCGGCATCATTGATTGCACGTTGAATACCGCGAATAGAATTATTGTCTTCGTTTATAAAAATATTTTTAACCGGGCGTTTCGGATTAACAACAAACTCGCCAGTTAATTCGTTAACCTCACCAAATTGCAGACTGAGTGAGCCGGTGCCAATGGGTTCCAGGTCGGAAGCATAAGTACCGGATACCAACCGGTGTTGCTGTGCCAGTCGTTCAATTTCAATATCATAAATTCCCGGTTCTGCATCACCTGAAACAGATGCGGTTAACGCTTCTTCGTCGGAAACGTTCAAGCTCATACTGGTAAATGAACGGGCTGATTTAAGTGATGCCAACGAACTCTGAAATTCGCTGAGTGCACCCTGGAATACGCCAATGGCCGTCAGGCTTTCCTGTAGCTTTGCTTCTTTGCGGTCAAGTTTTTTAGTGACAGGATCGCCTTCGGCAGCAACCAGCTTTTCAACAAGTCCCTGCACGTCAATACCTGAACCAACGCCGACAGATGTAATGGCTGGCATATTTGACCTCATCATTTATGTTCTCGATATATAAACCCCGAGCGGAGTTTATAAATTCTCGATCCATTGTATTCAAAGCAAATTAAGTGCCAGGCTAACAGGTTTGTATTATAGATTTCAGGCTTTAAGCTCAATGAAAAAGCCCCTGGGTTCATTACTTTCAATGGCATCCGCCAGGTGCCGGGCAATGGCAAGTATTTCTTCGGAAGGTATCTGTCGAATCACTTCTTCTGTATTAGAATCAATGACCTGGATAACAACCCGCCCTGTGGCATCATCAACATGAAAGTCCATATCCCGTTGCAGGTTTTGTACATAGTCTTTTAATTGGCTCACGACGCTCTCCAGTTCATCGCGTGACATTTCGACTTGTTCAGCATGTATTTGCGAAATGGCAACAGTTTGCCGTTCCTGGTCTGCCGCATTCGCAGACACAGCACTACGGTTAACAACAGGCTTACCACCTGTTGTTTGTACCTGCGTGACCATGTCGACTATCGATTGCGTTGCCATACCGTTACCTCATTTATTATAAGGAAGGATTATACTCTGTTAAAGTATAACCCTTCCCTTATCAGTAAAATTTACTGTAATAAAGTCAGAACGTTTTGCGGTGCAACGTTAGCCTGTGCCAACATAGCTGTACCCGCTTGTTGCAGAATTTGCGCTCTTGTTAACTCGGCAGTTTCCTGTGCGAAGTCAGCATCACGTACTCGTGAACGCGCAGCACTGAGGTTTTCAGAGTTGGTCTGCAAGTTTGAAATGGTTGAACCAAACCGGCTTTGAATCGCACCGAATTTTGCCCGTTGACCATTCACTGTAGACAGAGCTGCATCAACAATTGCTAATGCTTCATTGGCACTTTCAACTGAACTTACGTCCATTTGAGAAACGCCCATTAAATCAGAAGCTTCCTGTGCATTGCTAATGGTCGAGCCGGCAGTACCGATAACACCAAATGATTTATCAGAATCAAATACCACCTGACCGGTTACAACCGCCGTTTCAACTGTCTGGTTTGCACCAATTACAGTGCCACCAGTTTGTGTACCATCAGCAGCTATCATGCCACCAACAACTATATTTCCGGCATTGGCATTAATCGTATCTGTCAGGTTGATGTTATTACCTGTTTGGTTTGCCAGAACAACACTTTGACCATCATCACTAATACGTGCTGTTACACCGGTTTTATGTGCCACATCGTTGAATGCGGTTACTGCACCGGATAAACCATCATTGCCTTCCGTACCTTGCAGGCTGAAAGATATAGCCTGTGGTGAATCATCGGTATTATCAGAGGTTACATTTAATGTATATGAGCCCGCAGCATCAAACCTCAAGTTAACCTCGGTTCGAGCAAATGCTTTTACACCAGTTACATCAGATTTAGCGGTCACCGCTTCAGCAATGGACTTGGCACTTTCACCCGGATCGACATTAAAAGTAACACTACCTAAAGAACCGTTAATGATAAGATTCTCACCTTGTGCATTACGTGCCTGAGCACCGGCCGTTGTTTCCTGACC
>JALTLP010000282.1 GCA_027001895.1 Chromatiales bacterium
AACTGAGGGATAACGAGGGATTTAAGTGCAAGGCAAAAAGTCAGCGAGATGACGAGTTTACTTTAGTAAATGAGGATATCGAACTGACTTTTTAACACAGCAATTAAATTCCTCGTTATTCCTCAGGCTGAAGAACCGCTAAGGGCAAGATCATTGCCGTTGATAAAGTCCACATCCAGCTCTTCTGTTTCAAAGCCATGCTTGTCAATAACATCAAGTACAAGCTGTAAGTCGAATAACTGGTATGAAGTAATCATTACGAGATTACTATCGAGGGAAACCCTGACACTAATTCCTTCTAATTCATTTAAGTCAGCTTCCAGCTTTTCAGCATGATGGGGGTAGATCATACCGTACACTTCAAATGAAATAATTCGCATTTTTCCTGCCCTGTTTGCAGCCTGGTTAAAATATAATCTGAATTATACGTAAAATGGTAACTAAATCACACCGTATTACTATAAATTTTAGACTGAATAAAACAATAGTAAAGCAAGGGGTATTATTTAACTATTTTTAAACTTGGCTTTTTCGGTGCGTTTTTGCCCGGTGATGGTTGTGAGACAGTTGATGATGTATTGTTAGGCGGGTCGGTATCTTCGTCATCGTTTTTAAACATCATTCCACGCCCATTTTCTTTTGCATAAACACTCATTACGGCATCGACGGGAAAGGAAACTTCCATTGATTTTCCGTGAAAGCGCGCGTTAAAAAGAACGTATTCATCACCCAGGTTAAGGTTCTGGGTTGCACCTGAGCTGATATTTAATAAAATTTTACCATCATCTACAAATTCTCGTGGAATAATTACGTCATCCAATGTCGCGTCAACAAGCACATAAGGTGTGAGCTCGCTATCAACAATCCATTCGTACATTGCGCGAATTAAGTAAGGTCGACTTGATAACATATTACATACTCAAAATATAATCAGGCACGTAGTTCTTTTTCTGCTTCTGTCAGGCTTTGCTGAAAGGCTTCACGCTCAAATAATTTTTCTGAATAGTTTATCAGTGCTTTTGCCTGAGCGGGTAAGGCAATACCGTATGAAGGCAGGCGCCATAATAATGCCGCAAGTGCACAGTCGATAAGCGTATATTCATCACTCATAAAGAACGGCTTTTGTTCAAAGATGGCTGATGCACCGATTAAGCTGTCCTGTAATGCCTTTCGCGCATTATCGGCATCTTCGTTATTCGTGATTTTTTTTGATAATGCTATCCAGTCTCTTTCTATACGTTGTAATAATAAACGAATCCGTGAGCGAGACACCGGGTCAACAGGCATAAGTGGTGGGTGTGGAAAGCGTTCATCAAGATATTCTACAATCACTTTGTGGTCATACAATGCAAGATCGCGATCAACCAATGTTGGTACTTCATTGTATGGATTCAGTTCCTGTAAATCTTCTGGTGTATTATCCATGTCAACAACACTTGAATCATAACTGATACCTTTTTCAGCCAGAACAATTCGTACCATGTGACAGTATAAATCGTTGTCGCTGTTAAAAAGCATCATTGCTAATCGTTTGTTTGCTACCTGTGCCATATTTAATACCTGTAAACTTTGAAATAACTATAAATTTCTGAAACAAAAACCATTTTGTTATAAAGGCTGTAAAAAACAAAAACAAGAAAAGAGGGTTGCCCCTCTTTTCCTGTTCTTTCACAAATCACCCTTCTAAACGGGTGCTTTGTGAATTAAATTTTAGTGAACATCTTTCCAGAATTCTTTCTTCATTGCATACGAAACAACAAAGAGCAGGAACAGGAAGCCAAGGACATATACACCCATGGTGTATCTTTTTAACTTGGCAGGTTCACCCATATAAACAAGGTAATTAACCAGGTCCGTTACTGCACTGTCATACTCTGCCGGGCTCAGTTTACCAGGAACAACTGTTTCGAACTCAACCGTTTCAGATTCATGGCCATGTTCATCAGTATGTTTGGTTTTAACAGCTTTGTTTAAACCCTGAAGTTCCCATAAAACATGCGGCATACCAACACTTGGAAATGTTGTGTTGTTAACACCGAAAGGACGCGACTCATCAATGTAGAAAGATTTTAGATAAGTATAAATCCAGTCTGCACCACGCGAACGAGCAACCACAGATAAGTCAGGAACAGGCGTACCGAAGTAAGCTTTACCGTCTTCGGCTGACATTGCGACAGTCATTAACTGGCCAGCCTTCTTTGGCTTACCATTTTTGTCTTTAGAAAAGTCCGCAGGAAAAATCATATTTTCCACGACCTGTTCATCCGTTAAACCAATATCTTTTGCCATACGGCTGTAACGCATATAACTTGCTGCATGACAGTTTAAGCAGTAATTAACAAACGTCCTGGCACCACGTTGCAGGGATGCCTTGTTATTCAGGTTAATTTCAACTTTTTCTAAGTGTGCTTCGCTACTTGCCAGGGCAACATTTAAAACTACAAATGTTGGAGCAAGTGCGATTAAGAGTGTTGCGATTAATTTTTTCATTATGATGTAACCCTCTCTGGAACTGGTTTAGCCTGAGTCCACGATTTAAACTTCGCAGGAACAAGCAACAATATTGAGAAACAAATTGCCGGTATAAACCAGGTATTCATCATTAAAGCCAGCTTTTCACCACTGCCACCACGTAAAATATCAAGTACAACCAGGGTACCAAGCAGAGCGATCCATGAAGTCAGGTAGTATTTACTGCTTCGTTCAGCGCTGAATATCCATAAGAAGATAAAGAACGCAAAGTAAAGTTCTGAGAAACGGAATGCCAGTTCAGATAATACGCCGGTAGCAGGTTGTGTACCCAACCAGCCTAATGTAATAAAGCTGACAATAAAGATAAACAGGTTCACCTTAAAGATAGCTTCACGGTAACGCATGGATTTGACCGGATGACGGTCTAACCATGGCAGGAAGAACAGGAATACAATCGCCATGCCCATTGCAATAACGCCAGGGAACTGTGATTCCCAGATAGGTGGTATTGCACGTAAAATCGCATAGAACGGCGTAAAGTACCATAAAGGCACAATATGCTCCGGTGTCTTCAGTGGATTCGCAGGAATAAAGTTATCTTTTTCCAGGAACCAGCCACCAAGCTCAGGCGCAAAGAATAAGACGGCTGAGAAGAACATCAGGAAGACAACCACACCCACAATATCTTTTACAGAGTAGTAAGGGTGGAATGGAATACCGTCAACAGGGATACCGTCAGCACCCTTGTTTTTCTTGATTTCAACGCCGTCCGGGTTGTTTGAACCCACTTCATGCAAGGCAATAATGTGCGCCACTACGAGGCCCGCTAAAATAAACGGTACAGCAATAACATGGAATGCAAAGAATCGGTTTAAAGTTGCATCGGATACAACATAGTCACCTCGAATCCAGACAGACAGTGACTCACCGACCCAGGGTACCGCTGAAAACAGGTTAACAATAACCTGTGCACCCCAGTAAGACATTTGTCCCCAAGGTAGCAGGTAACCCATAAACGCTTCTGCCATCAGTGCAAGGTAAATCAACATACCAAACAACCAGATTAATTCACGTGGCTGTTTGAAAGAACCGTACATTAAGCCACGGAACATATGCAGATAAACAATAACAAAGAATGCTGAGGCACCGGTTGAATGCATATAGCGAATCAGCCAGCCAAAGTTGACGTCCCGCATAATATATTCAACAGACGCAAACGCTAAAGTTGCGTCAGGTTTGTAGTTCATTGTCAGGAAAATACCCGTCACAATTTGAAGCACGAGTACTAATAACGCTAATGAACCAAAGAAGTACCAGAAGTTAAAGTTCTTTGGCGCATAATATTTTGCCATGTGGTCTTCCCACATTTTTGTCATTGGGAAACGCGCATCGACCCAATTCATAAAGGCTTGAGTTTTTGTTGTCATTATGCCGCTCCTCCGTCTTCACCAATTACTACGACCTTATCACCATTTGTATACGAATAAGGAGGAATAACAAGATTCACTGGTGCTGGAACACCCTTGAATACGCGACCAGCAAGGTCAAACTTGGAACCGTGGCATGGGCAGAAGAAACCGCCTAACCAGTTAGCCTCAAACGATAAATCCCCAACTTCAGGTCGATACTGAGGAGAGCAACCAAGGTGTGTACAAATACCGATAACAACCAGATATTCTGGTTTAATTGAACGGTGTTTATTTTTTGCATAAGACGGCTGCCTGGATGAATTTGATTCCACGTCAGCTAACCGAGGCTCCATTTTTGCAAGATCCTCCAGATTTTGTTTGGTGCGATACAACACCCATACAGGTTTCTTGCGCCACTCTACGACTACTCGACGACCGGGCTCAAGTTTTGAAATGTCCACTTCCACTGGTGCGCCAGCAGATAAGGCACGAGCACTTGGCATCATTGAACCAACAAATGGAACAACGGCCGCTCCGGCACCAATAGTTCCAACTACGGTTGTCGCCGCAGTCAGGAAGCGACGTCTGCTTTTATCAACGTCTTGTTCACTCATTAAAAGTCTCCCAACTCGATTTGAATCATTGGATATCGGCTGTTTACCGCTAACTTTGACTCAATTTTTCATTCCCACCCAAGCAATTTAATATTACAACTATCAAATATACTTAAATAGCTAAAATTCGCGGCGACATTCTGACCTAAACCCCCACCAAGGTCAAGTGAAAGGTGGATTTTGTTTTAGTAATCAAAAAGTTAGATAGGGTTATCAATATCTATAAACTGCTGATTTAGCTCGAAATGTTGGCCTAAATGCTCGGCCAGCGCCATCACACCATAACGCTCTGTTGCGTGGTGTCCCGCAGCATAAAAATGGATACCGCATTCACGCGCAATATGGGTGGTCTGCTCCGATACTTCCCCTGTTATAAAAGCATCAACGCCAAGCTCAACCGCTTTTGGCAGATAATTTTGTGCTGCCCCGCTACACCAGGCGACAGTTTGTATGGGCTTATCGGCAGCCGCATTATCGGGCGGAATATGCAGAGAGGATCTTGCTAAAGTGTCACCAATTTGAGTAGCAAAAGCTGAAGCAGACAGTTTATCGGCCAACCTGCCATACATTGCTATTGCCTGGGAACCCCGACCACCGAAACGCCCTTCGACTTCCAACCCCAGCTTAACCGCCAGTTGAGCGTTATTACCAAAAATGGGGTGGGCATCAAGGGGTAAATGGTACGCCACCAGACTGATATCAGCATGCAGCAGCTGCTTAATTCGACGTTGCTTCATGCCAGTAATAGCAGGCGATTCTCCAGACCAGAAAAAACCGTGGTGAACCAGCAACATATCTGCCTTTGCAGCAACGGCAGCATCTATCAGTGCCTGTGAAGCCGTCACCCCACAGACTATTTTTTTAACCTGCTGGCAGCCTTCTACCTGCAAACCATTCGGGCAATAATCTTTAAATTGTTCTGACTCCAGTAAATCATCACAGTAATTGATTATATCGGGCAGTGACACCATGTAAATAACGTTCCTGTTTACCTTTTATTCAGGTAATATCATTTAAACTATTAAAGAGTTAATCACAAGCATAACGAATCATTATGAAAATAACAAAAAGCATCATCTTCCTGTTTCAGTTCGCCACCCTCGGCCTGGCTGCCGCTTTTATACTGATATATATGTACCCGGATTTGCTTGGTACGGAGCCTTCCCCGACCGTAGAAATTATCGAAACCCAGCACAACCACAAAGTTAGCGGTAGCCGACAAGGTGCCACATCGTATGCCGACGCTGTTGATGCTGCTGCACCTGCTGTTGTTAATATACAAACCTCTAAAATAATTACCCGTAAAGCAAACCCTTTATACAATGACCCGTTTTTTGGAAAGTTTTTTTCTGACCGCAACCAGACTAAAAGTCGCAAGGAAATCGAGTCGAGTCTGGGCTCGGGTGTTATCTTTAACCAGCATGGCTATATTCTGACGAATAATCATGTTATAGCTGGAGCCGATGAAATACTGGTTGCCTTAAAAAGCGGTGAAATAAAACAGGCCAGGATTATTGGCACCGATCCGGAAACCGACCTCGCTGTTTTAAAAATAAATGGCGACCATCTGCCTGCAATTACCCTGGGTAAAGATAAACAGGCGCGTGTGGGCGATGTCGTACTGGCCATAGGAAATCCTTTTGGTGTTGGGCAAACGGTTACCTCCGGTATTATCAGTGCAACCGGCCGCGATATGCTGGGTATCAATACCTTTGAAAACTTTATACAAACCGATGCAGCAATTAACCCCGGTAACTCAGGCGGTGCCTTAATTAATTCCTACGGTGAATTAATTGGTATTAATACGGCTATATTCTCTAAAAGTGGCGGCTCACAGGGAATTGGCTTTGCGATTCCAATTAGTCTTGCTAAAAATGTAATGCAGCAAATCATAGAACATGGCCAGGTTATTCGCGGCTGGCTGGGAGTTGCAATCCAGAGCCTTGATCCGCAACTTGCCGAATCATTAGGTTTAAGTTCAACCAACGGCGTTATCATTACTAACATTATTATTAACGGCCCCGCAGATAAAGCAAAGCTTACTCGCGGCGATGTTATAACTAAAATAAATAATATTGAAATTAAAAATGTTCGCCATGCATTAAACACTATCAGTCAGGCAAAACCTGGCGATAAACTTGTTATTGAAGGCATACGTCAGGGTAAGGTTTTTGATGCAACCGCTATTGCAATACAACGGCCAAGACCTCAAAGAATATCCGAACAATAATACACAGAACCTGTTAATTTAATTCCCAGTTTATCGGGCTTAGCCTGTTGTTTTGCAGGTATGTATTTGCTTTGGAAAAGTGCCTGGTTCCAAAAAAACCACGGTGCGCAGACAAAGGTGATGGATGCGGTGCTTTTAATACCAGATGTTTATTGGTATCAATAAACTGCCCCTTCTTTTGTGCATAACTGCCCCACAATAAAAAAACCAGTCCTTCCCGCTTTTCGTTAAGTAATTGTATTGCTTTATCAGTAAACTGTTCCCAGCCTTTTCCCTGATGTGAACCAGCTCTGTTTTGTTCAACGGTCAGGGTTGCATTTAAAAGCAATACACCCTGCTCCGCCCAGGGTTGTAAATAACCATTGGCTGGTATGGTAAAACCAGTATCCTGTTGCAACTCTTTAAATATATTTTGCAGCGATGGTGGTGTACGAACCCCCGGCAAAACCGAAAAACATAAACCATGCGCCTGTCCCGGACCATGATACGGATCCTGCCCTAATATCACAACCTTGACCGAATCAAACGGTGTCGTATTTAAAGCATTAAAAATTAAATCGCTGGCCGGATAAATAACTTTTCCCTGTTGTTTTTCAGTTAACAGGAACTGCTTTAGGTTCCGCATATACGGTTGTTCAAACTCTTCCCTCAGCAATGCCAGCCATGAAGGTTCCAGTTTTATTTTATGATTTGAATCGTTCACATTAAACCCGTGTAGTGATTGTTAAACGCCTATCATACTCGTGTTTAATTCTGCTGACAAAAGTATAACTGTTTACTCATTTACAGACTGTTACGCATAAATGTATCCAACACCTGGGATCTTTTTGATCTATATCAAAACGCATTCCAGCAACCTGAATAATACTGTCCTGAACAAGACGTAAGTGAATCATCTGGGGAAAACATTAATGGGCAGATCAAAAAAACCTGCTAACAAACCACAGCAACAAACCATCACCTATGCTTTGCACGATAATTGTTATATTAACCTGACAAACAAATGCACGCTACGCTGTACCTTTTGTCCCAAATTTAACAAACAGTGGGATGTTAAAGGTTATCGGTTACGTTTAAAAAATGAACCCGATATTAATGAAGTATTAGAAGCTGTTGGCGATCCGCTACAGTATAAAGAAATTGTATTTTGTGGACTTGGCGAACCCACCCTGCGACTGGATGAGTTAATTCGTATCGCAAGCGCGCTTAAAAGTAAAGGCGCAACTATCCGGCTTAATACAGACGGATTAGCTAATGCCGTTTATAAAAAAGATGTTACAACCATGTTGTCTTCATGTGTGGATTCACTTTCTGTTTCATTAAATGCACAAAATTCTGATATTTACACAGAGCATTGCCGGCCATTAATAAATAATGCCTTTAATGAGGTGCAAAATTTTATTCTGGCGGCAAAAAATCACATTCCTGATATCACCGTAACAGCAATCGATGGTCTATCCGGTGTAGACATTCAGGCCTGTGAAAATATCGCAACAAAGCTTGGAGTAAAATTCAGACGCCGCGTTCTTGATAAAGTTGGTTAATTATTGGTGAGCTAACTGTCTTTGTGCAGCTTCTGAGAATATTCGTTTCTTACCGCATCCAGTTGCTGAGTGCTACCCGCTATATCGGTAACATCATTAATGGTAATAGCAAAGTTATCAACCTCACCATTTGCAGACACCAGTGGAATATACGTTATGTTCTGGTACATAAAAGTAGCCAACTTCGCTTTTGAACGAACATTTTTAAACTCAAACAGATAGGGCGTTTCTTCCCAGGTAGATAATACTTTTTGTTTTTTAGAGAGACATTGGTCGGCTTTCACGGCGAATAATTGTCGGTCAATCGCAGGAAACTGTTCAAATAAATTCTTACCCATTACCTGCGCTGCCGATAAACCACTGTGATTAACCATAAACAGGTTCCAGACTCGAATCGTATAGTTCTTGTCAAAAATAACCAGACCAATCTCCGCTGAGTTTACAACACTCATCAGATCCTGAAGACTTTCCGTTTTAGCGTTCAAGCCATAGCCTGCTTTAAGGCCGATAGAAATGCGTTGTTTTCTTCTTCTGTACCAACAGTCACCCGTAAACAGTCAGTCAATGCACCGCCAACCGGGCTCAGATTTTTAATTAGTATCCCGGCCTCTTTAAGTTTACTAAATATTGTTGTTGCCTTATCTTTTTCGGTGCGAAACAGAATAAAGTTTGCCTGTGATGGATAAACCTGCAAACCGTTAAAGTCTGATAATGCCCTGAATAATACTTCACGATTTTTACAAATAATCGCTGTCTGCTTGTCCAGTATAGCCTGATGTTTTAATGCAAAGGCCGCAGTTGCCTGAGTAAGCACATTTAAATTATACGGTAGCCTTACCTTATCAAACTCGTTAAGCCATTGTGCTTTACCTGCCAATAAACCCAGCCGTAAACCAGCCAGACCCATTTTGGAAACAGTACGCATAACCAGCAGGTTATCCACCTTCCCGGCTTCATTCATAAAACTGTCATCGGCAAAGGCATGATAGGCTTCATCAATCACCACCACACCCGGTGCAGCATCAATAATCTGCTGTACTTCGCTTCGCTTAAACAGATTACCGGTTGGGTTATTAGGGTAGGCAATAAAAATAATCGCCGGATTATATTTTTTAATTGCATCAAGCGTAGCCTGAATATTCAGACTAAAGTCTTTGTTCAAAGCTACGCCTACGTAATCCATGCCAATATAAGTAGCCACCATGTCATACATTACAAAGCTGGGGTCGACTGACATAACCGTTTGTGGTTGACCATTTTTGTTCTTTCCAGCCATAGCCATCAGTATCATTTGGATCAGTTCATCCGAACCATTGCCCAGTAAAATATCGGCAGCGGCGGGTACTGACATTGTTTTTCGTAGACTACTTTTTAATTCTGTCGCAGAAGGATCCGGGTAACGATTTAATTCAACATTTTTTACCAGGCCCAGCCATTCATCGACCATACTCTCTGGCCAACGATGCGGGTTTTCCATTGCATCCAGTTTGATGCAGTCTGTTGCTGGCGGCACATGGTAGGCATTGAGTGCGCGAATTTCCGGTCGAACCCATTGCTTAATTGAATCAGTTATATTAGTGGATTTTTCTTTGCTCACGACCCTTCCATTATTAAAACATTTTACTGTACTTGTTGTGTTCGCCCTGGCTACTTTAACGAAACTAAGTTTAATAAAATTAGATAGCCATACCCTGATAAATTCAGAGCTTACAATAACAAGTTTTATTTATTTTTTAATCCGGTATTCTGCCGAACGTGCATGCGCGGTTAAGCTTTCACCACGTGCTAATACCGATGCCACTTTACCCAGCTCGGATGCACCGTCTTCAGAACACATAATTAAACTGCTGCGTTTCTGGAAATCGTAAACACCTAAGGGCGAACTAAACCTTGCAGTACGAGAAGTAGGTAATACATGATTTGGCCCGGCGCAGTAATCACCCAATGCTTCTGCTGTATAACGCCCCATAAAGATGGCGCCAGCATGACGTATCTGACCAACAATAGCCGTTGGATCTTCTACAGCCAACTCAAGATGTTCAGGTGCAATATAGTTTGCAACTTTTATAGCTTCATCCATATCGTTTACATGAACCATTGCACCACGGTCAGTTAAAGACTTTGTAATAATATCCTTACGTTCCATTTCGCCGACAAGTTTGTTAATACTGGCTTCAACCGCCGTTAAAAATGCTTTATCAGGCGATACCAGGATAGACTGGGCATCTTCATCGTGCTCGGCTTGCGAAAACAAGTCCATCGCGATCCAGTCCGGGTTACTCTTACCATCGCAAACCACTAAAATTTCTGACGGCCCGGCTATCATATCGATACCCACCTTACCAAAAACCAGTGACTTGGCAGTAGCAACAAAAATATTTCCCGGCCCAACAATTTTATCAACGCCCGGCACCGTATCGGTACCATATGCCAGTGCGGCTACCGCTTGCGCCCCACCAATAGTAAATACTTTTGTAACCCCCGCAATTTGTGCTGCGGCTAATACCATTTCGTTAACTTCACCGTCCGGTGTCGGCACCACCATAATAATTTCTTCAACACCGGCAACCTTTGCAGGAATTGCATTCATTAAAACTGACGAAGGGTATGTTGCCTTGCCGCCCGGTACATATAAACCCACGCTTTCCAGTGCAGTGATTTGCTGGCCTAACATGGTGCCATCTTCTTCGGTATATTGCCATGATGTCATTAACTGCTTTTCATGGTACATGCGCACACGGTCAGCGGCTAACTCAAGTGCTTTACGTTGTGCTACATCAAGATTTTTCAGCGCCAACTGTAAACGTTCTGCAGAAACTGTGAGCTCATCCATTGATGAAACAGACAAACGATCAAACTTGTTACTCAGTTCTACCAGTGCCACGTCACCACGCTGACGTACATCCTTAATAATATCTTTTACTGCTGTTAAAACCTCGTCGTTCGATACGCTTTCCCATGCAAGCAGGTTATCCAGCTCCTGCCAGAAAGCAGTCTGTTGGGTATTAAGTTGTTTAATTGAAATACTCACGTTACTTCTCTACTGCCTCGGCAATTTTATCAATAAATTGTTGAATCGCTTTGTGATTGGTTTTCATTGATGCCTTGTTAATAACAAGCCGCGAACTGATATCCGCAATATGTTCCAGCGGTGCCAGTCCATTTGCTTTTAAAGTATTACCGGTATCAACAAGATCAACGATTAAGTCAGCTAAACCAACAATAGGTGCCAGTTCCATTGAACCGTATAACTTAATAATTTCTACCTGCTGACCCTGTTCTGCATAATAACGTCGCGCACAGTTTACAAATTTGGTAGCAATTCTTAAACGCCCCTGCGGTTTTACCGCATCTACCGGCCCGGCTGTCATTAAGCGACATTGTGCAATTTTTAAATCCAGTGGTTCATATAAACCTTCGCCGCCGTGTTCCATTAATACATCCTTACCTGCTACACCAATATCGGCAGCACCGTATTGCACATACGTTGGAACGTCCGAAGCGCGAA
>JALTLP010000283.1 GCA_027001895.1 Chromatiales bacterium
GATCATGCGTAATTAATAAAATGGCCATACCGGTACGCTGTTGTATTTCGCGCAGCAATAACATGACCTGTGCCTGTATGGTTACATCCAGTGCCGTTGTTGGTTCATCGGCAATAAGCAGCTCGGGATCGGATGCCAGCGCCATTGCAATCATCACACGTTGCTTCATGCCTCCAGACAACTGGTGTGGGTAATCATTAGCTCGTTGCGCTGCAACCGGAATACCGACTGAATCCAGTAAACGAACCACTTCGGTAAATGCAGCTTGTCCTTTTATCCCCCGGTGATATAACAGTACTTCTTCTATCTGCTGTCGAACAGTTAACACCGGATTAAGTGATGTCATCGGTTCCTGAAAGATCATCGCAATATGGTTGCCACGCACTGAACGCATTTCAAGCTCAGATCTTGTTAGCAGATCTTCACCTTTAAATAATACTGAGCCAGCTACAATTTTACCGGCCGGTGCAGGGACTAACTGCATCACGGATAATGCTGTCATGGACTTACCGCAACCCGACTCACCCAGCAAGGCATAAGTTTCACCCCGATTAATGGTTAAACTTACCCCGTCAACAGCGCGTACCGGGTTGTTACGTTCATTTGCAAACCAGGTTTTAAGTCCTTTTATTTCAAGCAATTTATCTGCCATTACTTTACACCCTGCATGCGTGGATCAAATGCATCACGGATAGCATCTGCAAATAAATTAGCCGCCAGTACCAATGCAAACATAAAACTGAATGCAGCTAACAATGACCACCAGACCGCCGGTTCGCGCGCCAGTTCAAAACGCGCACTGTTAATCATATTACCCCAGCTAATGGTCGACGGATCGACCCCAACACCGATATAGGCAAGCACCGCTTCAGCAAGCACCAGGCCACTAAAGTCCAGTACCACAACGATCAGTACAATATGCATAACGTTCGGAACAATATGACTTACTATAATCCTGAAATGTGAAACACCCAGGGCAGTTGCTGCCTGTATATATTCAAGCTCACGCAGTTTAAAAGCCTCACCACGTAACAAACGACACAAACCTGTCCAGCTTGTAATACCCAGTACTCCACACAAAGCCAGCAGTTTAATATCAGCACGTTGAACTGCCGTTGAAAACAGTGCCTGATGGTTTTCAATATAAACATCAATAGCAAGCATAACTGCAACAATTAATAAAATGCCCGGAATTGAATTAAGCGTGGTGTAGATATATTGAATAACATCATCCACCCAGCCTTTAAAATAACCCGCCATTACGCCAAGCGCAATTGCGAACGGAAGCATAATAAGCGTAGTAAGTGTGCCAATAACCAGGCCTGTCCGAATACTTTTTAAGGTGAGATAAAAAACATCCTGTCCTACCTTGTCTGTTCCCATAACATGATAGTAAGCACTCATATAAAAAAGCCAGTTAAACAGCAGAATTAAAACCACAATACTTAACAACGCTACTTTCCAGGGGAATTCCAGGCTGTTATCCATAATACATTTAACGGTTTCTTTAAATGTTAAAGAGTGCTTATAAGAAAAAATTAAAACAAACAAAACTACGACAAAACCGGCTAAAGCTGAACCGACTAAAATACTTAGCAGCGATTTTTTTAAAATATCAGACGTATGTTCGGCCTCTTTAATATGAGAGCCTGCATATTTTAGACGCGGATAATCACGATATTTAACTCCCTTATCGTTACTAAAGTTTTCCTTTGCATATGAATAGATTGCGAATGGTGCTGAATAGGTTTTTTCTGTTCTTTTATTAATATATTCAAGACTGACATCCAGCACACTGAGCATTTCCAGCGAATGCGTACCGGACTTGCGAAAATGCACCGAGTCCATCAACCCCACCACAACAAAAAAACACAGAACAACTGCGCTACTCATGGCGATTTTGTTTTTAAATACCTGCTTCCAGGGTTCAGACAAGTGCGGTTGCTTGCGGATATACGCAATAAAAACAATAAACACACTGAGCAGAAAAAAAATAAGGATATCGGTATTTAAATATTCTGCCTGTACGTTAAAGAACAACGGGTAACTTAAATAAACAATTAACATGGCAGCCAATAGCAGAATAACATTCTGCCAGTAGCGTTGCTTTAAAAGACGAATAATATCCTGCGCCATTAGTTTAACCTGACTCTTGGATCAACCAGGGTATATGAGATATCTGTCATTACCAGCCCAAGGATATATAACACCGAGCCGAGAAACACCATTGCTCGTACAATTGCAAAGTCCTGTCCCTGAATAGCATCAATGGTATAACTACCCAGTCCTGGAATACCAAAGAATGATTCCATTAACAGACTGCCCATAAACAATAGCGGAATAGCAACGACTGCACCGGTTAAAATGGGTATCATGGCGTTCTTTAATACATGGGCGAATAACACTCGGAGCTCCGAAAGACCTTTAGCACGCGCTGTTCTGACATAGTCGCGGTTTATTTCTTCAAGAAAGATGGTTCGGTACCAGCGTGCACTTGCACCAAGCCCGGCAATAACACCAATAATAACCGGCAGAATTAAAAACTTGATGGCACTTATACCTGGTGCATAACCGGATATAGGAACAAGCAACAGTACTTTACCAACAAGGTACTGCCCGGCAATAATATATATAATGGCTGAAATTGACATCATAACCACACTAAGCACTACCCCCATTAAATCAACATAGGTTGAACGGAAAAATACCAGTAACAGGGCGAAGCAAATCGCCGTAAACATTCCAAGAATAAAAACAGGTAAGGCATAGGCAAGGCTGGGCCACATTCGTTGATAAACGTCTTCCCCAATATTCCGGCCATTATCGGAATTACCAAAATCAAATACGAACAACCTGACTGACTTGCTATAAAAAATTGTATCCGTTATGGCTTTAAGTCCCGTTTGCTTTTCATTATAAAAAAGCGGTTTATCATAACCACGCTGGCTCTTCCATTTGTCAATACTTTGCTGTGTAACATACTTGGCACCCAGGTGCATTCGCGCCATATCATCCGGACTGTTCACCAGAAAGTACAGCGCAAAAGTCAGCAGGTTAACACCAATAAGAATTGGAACAGCATACAGGATTCGACGGCTGATATAGGCAAACATAATCTAGTTCACCTCGTATTTATGACTGAACTTTTCTTTTGCCTTATACATCTTCCATGCAGGCAAAACAAAAATAATAAATAAAACGACAAATGCTATAAGCGGCCAGAATACCGGCTTATTCCACTGTGCTCTGGAAGCGGCACGTAATTTCGGGTCAATCCTTTTATACATTAAAGTATTCTGTGCCATCATGTTTGGTTTTATATTAAAAAACCATTTATGAAACAGTGAAAATTTTTGTTGATGATAACCCCATAACCAGGGCGCATCCTGACGCAATATTGTTAACATTTTCTTTATAATGGAAAGGCGCTCAGGGGTGTTTGGCATTGTTTCCATTTTTTCGAATAAACGATCATATTCCTTATTAGAATAATTACTGGCATTTTCACCATGTCCTTTTACCTTGCTATTCGGACCATAAAACATGAACAGGAAATTTTCCGGGTCAGGATAATCCGCATTCCATCCCCACATAAACAACTGCGCATTTCCCTTGCGCATCTTGTCCTGGAAACGATTAAAGTCTGTACTACGTATAACCAAAGATATATTTAATTTTTTAAACTGTTTACGTAAAAAGTTAAACAGTGAAGTACTCCCAGCACCTCCACCGGTGGTATCAAAATGAATTAAAAGCGGTTTATTGGTTTTTTTGTCAATACCATTCTCATAGCCTGCTTTTTTAAGTAAGGCTTTTGCTTCTGCAAGGTCGCGCCTGACAGGTTCACCATGCTCCCACCTGTAAACCACCGGATTAATGCCCTGCTCGCCCTGCTGGTAACCAAAAATACCAGGTGGGATAGGCCCCTGTGCAGGAATGCCCCGGCCGTTAAGAAATATCGAAACAAATTCTTCATAGTCAAATGCAATAGAGATTGCCTGACGTAGATAGCGTGCACGGTCACTGGTTCCACCAACAACTTCATCGAGCATATTAAAACCTAGATAAGACGTTGATGCACGTGTTGTGGTACTTAGCTTGATACCTTTATTTTTCATTTCGGTCGTCAGCGAGGCATCACCTGTCGCGGTAAACTGAATAGCCTGATCAAAGCTGTCCGAAGAAATACCTGAAGCATCATAATACCCCTGCAAGAATTTACTCCAGCGAGGAATACTCTCTTTTTCCAGAGAATAAACAGCCTTGTCGATAAAGGGCATTAATTTACCGGCATCATCCAGCAAGCCCCTTTGCCTGTCCTCTGCGCTGCCTTCTGAAGGATATTTTATACCCCGGAAATTTGGATTTCGTTCCAGTACAATTTGTCTATTGGGATCATTATCGGTAAGCATATAAGGCCCGGTACCAACCGGGTACCAGTCAAAAGATATATTACGCTTATTCATCCCTGGCTGGCTGTAAAATTTGTCGACCTCGTACGGCACCGGAGAGAAAAAAGGCATTGCCAGCCAATACATTAACTGCGGATAAACCCCTTTTAAAGTTATCTGATAGTGATAACGGTCGACAACTTTTGCACCTGCAAAATCATATTTGCGTAAATCGAGATAAAGATTCTCCGGGTTTTGTTTTATCTGTTTGTTATAAATTTTTTTCAGGGTTTTAGAATAATCATCCAGACCCAGAATATATTTACTCATTAAACCATAAATAGGTGAACTTATTTTGGGGTGGGCAAAGCGTTTAATCTGGTATACATAATCTGCCGCAATCAGTTCCCGGCTTGAAACTTTTTTAAAGTCGCTTAACTTGCTTATACTCTCCAATGCCTGCGAATTTAAGTTGTGATATAAATAATGCCCTTGATCATCTGTTGCAAAACCAGGATGCGGTTGATAGCGGATGCCCTTCTTTATAGTTATATTAAACTGGCTGTATGCAACTTTATTGGCGGGTGTATTCGCAGGTAAGCGGTTGCCAGCTTTATCAAGAAAAACAATCTCGGGCATTTTTGTTGTTGTAAGCGGGATTAATTCATAAGGACGTTTTAAATAATGGTACTGCAGCGGGGGTTCATAAATCTGGCCAATAAAAGCATATTCATTTTCAACATAGGACTTTATTGGGTCAAGCCGCTTGGGTCTTTCATCAAATGATGAATACATAATATTCGCTTCTGCGTCTTTTTCAGGATAAGGGTTATTTAAGCTTGCATCGCTGCAGGAAACAACGCTGGCAAGCACAAAAATACTGAAAGTCACTCCGATTACACGGCGAAACCACATCCCCTTATAGTCCTGAAACAAAGACAAATTATCCCCTTTAAGCGACATTTTTTATGCGATATGATACTGTTTTTCTGTATAAAGTGTCGAATTTCTATTGATTCGTCAACGACATAAGATTAAAGTTTCATATTAGTTTTTATACTCTGACATTAAAGCAGAACGAACTTAAAATAAAGAATTAAGGATATAAATATGGGTTTCTTAGACGGTAAACGCGCACTTATTGTTGGCCTGGCCAGTAATCGTTCCATAGCCTGGGGCATTGCCAAAGCACTCCATCGCGAAGGGGCCGAACTTGCCTTTACCTACCAAAACGAGAAACTAGAAGGCCGTGTTATGAAAATGGCGGCTGAACTGGGTTCTGAGATCATTGTACCCTGCGATGTAAGCAGCGATGAGCAAATCGATACCGTATTCGACAAGCTCGACGATTACTGGGATGGCCTTGATATTATTATCCACTCTGTGGCATTTGCCCCAAAAGAAGAGCTCGAAGGCGATTTTCTGGATAATGTCACCCGTGATGGCTTCAGACTGGCCCACGAAATCAGCTCATACAGCTTTGCGGCACTGGCCAAGGCCGGTCGCAACATGATGGAAGGCCGTGACGCCTCACTCATCACTCTCAGCTACCTTGGCGCGGTTCGCGCAATGCCAAATTACAATATTATGGGGCTGGCAAAAGCCAGTCTGGAAGCCAATGTACGCTACATGGCAGCCTGCCTTGGGCCGGACGGTATCCGCGTTAACGGTATCTCTGCCGGGCCAATTAAAACCCTGGCGGCAGCCGGTATCAGTGATTTCCGCAAAATGCTGACCGAGGTGGAAAACACTGCCCCATTACGTCGAAATGTCACCATTGATCAGGTGGGTAATGCAGCAGCCTTTTTAGGCTCGGATCTGTCTGCCGGTATTACCGGCGAAATTATGTACGTGGATTCCGGTTACAGCACGGTTGGCATGGGCCCACTCAATTCAAAAAATGATTAAAACTGGCTTATAGACTGTGCTATCTTTCGACGCGCTTCTCCTCAGTTTATACCGGCTAAGCGCGTAGGATATCCTCTTCACCTTCCAGACGGCCAATTATCACGGCGCCGCAGGAGTCACTGAACACATTTACCGCGGTTCTGAACATATCCAGTATGCGATCAACCGCCATAATCAAACCTACTGCTTCAATCGGCAGGCCAATCGTACTGAGTATAATGGTTATCGCCACCAGGCTGGCTGAAGGAATACCTGCCACACCAATAGAGGTTAACAAGGCCACCAGTACAATCGTAAACTGGGTTACAAAGCTGAGTTCAATACCAAACGTCTGGGCAATAAACATGGCCGCAATACATTCGTACAAGGCCGTACCGTCCATATTAATGGTTGCGCCCAACGGTAAAACAAAGCTGGCTGTTTTATTGGAAACTCCGGCATTTTTTTCGACACATTCCATGGTTAACGGTAAAGTTGCCGATGAAGAAGCCGTGGTAAATGCCGTTAACAAGGCCGGTGCCATTGCCTGGTAATGTTTTAACGGGTTCACCTTTGCAACAAATTTTAAGAGCAACGGCATAACCACAGCAATATGAATTGCCAGCGCAGAAACCACGCTAAAGGTAAACCAGAACAAGGCATTAAACATTTCATCAAGATTCTCTGAATCCATTCCGGCTATCACCTTACCGACCAGCCCGAACACACCGATAGGCGCAAATTTTATAATAAGATCTGTAATCTTCAACATAACAAGATACAGGCCCTGCCAGAAATTAAACTGTGCAGACGCATAGGCTTCGTCAATACGGGTAATAAAAAAACCAAACAACAGGCTAAAGACTATCAGGCCCAGCATTTTTCCATTCGCTGCGGCACTTATTATATTTGGAGGAAACATACCAAGAAAAACACCGGCAATGCTGCTGGCATCTTTACCGGCAACTTTAGTCTGAATATCAGCAATTTGTGTATCGGGCACAGCGGTTAAGGCCTTAGCCGGTTCACCATTTACAATACCCGGCTCAACCATATTTACAATTGTCAGGCCAATTAAGATAGCAAACAAACTGGTTGCCATATAATAAAGAATTGTTCTGCCACCCAGCCTTGCCAGACCACTGGTTCCACCAATACCAGCTACGCCAACAATAATAGATGAAACAATCAGAGGCACAATAATCATCTTCAAGGCATTAATAAACATAGTGCCAATAAAGTTATAGATAGAATAGAAAGTAATACCGAAAATGCCTGCGTCTTTACCAGTAATGATACCGGCGATAACAGCAAGCCCGAGTGCTATTAATATCTGCCAGTGTAGTTTCAGTTTTAACATTGTTCTCTCATTTATAGGGCATTCATAGGCCATTCATAGGCCATTCATAGGCCATCCACAGGGTAAGTGGAATAAAACGAAATAAAGCCTAAATAAAAAAAGGAGCGTTATCGCTCCTTTAAATTAACCTGTCTGGTCTGAGTCTTTTTCCAGATTAATGCGGATATCTGCATTTTGTTTCAGGTAGTTTTCAAAACCTGTATATTCCGCATTAGTATTAATTTGATTTAACTGTTGCGAAATAGCCTGCAACTCTCCACTATCCGTTGTTTCTGGTTCTTTTACACCGCTGACAACAACAATCGCCTGATCACCATTGGCAAGATCCAGTATTGCAACGCTGGGTTTGGTTTTAGATGGACTGGCCAGAGAAAAAGCTTTTTGGGTAACGGCGGGTGGAATATTTTGTTTGCCTGCATCACGACGTGATACAAGTTTTGCCGGGAACCATTCACTGTGGCCTAGCTGTACAGCAACATCCTTACCCTTGCTTCCAGCCAGCAGTTTTTCATACGCTGTATTCACATCTTTACGCATTGCTTCAATCTGCTTTTCAATTGCAACCTGTCTGGCAACATCTTCTTTAACTTCTTCAAAAGGTTTCTGTGCCGCAGGCTTATGCTCTTTAACACGTACAACAATCATGTGCGTTTCTTTAATTTCGATTACATCACTATTTTTAGATTTATTTAAAACCTCGTCTGAATAAATCGCTGACAATACCTGAGGATTCGACAAGACACCTTGTAAACCTCTGCGCGTTACCAGGCCAGTCGTTTTGATTTTAAGATCCAGTCCAGCAGCTACTGCATCGAGTGACTCAGGGTTTTCATATGCAAGCGTACTGAATTTTTCAACATCATCGAAGAAGGTTTTTTCTGCTTCCTGCAGTTGCAACTCTTTCTTAATCTGCGCGCGTAATGCTGCATCCAGTTTGCGCGCCTTTTCCTTTGCTTTTATCTGTATGTGTTTAAGCTGACGTTCGTCACCTTTAATATCTTCAACCTTTATCAGGTGGTAGCCAAATTTGTCTTTTACTGGCTGACTGACCTGACCTTTTTTCAGAGTAAATGCAGCAGCATCAAATGCCTTATCCATAATACCTTTGCTGATAAAACCAATATCACCACCTTTTTTTCCTGATAGTTTATCGTCAGACATTTGTTTGGCCAGTTCTTCGAACGATTCCCCTTTAGAAATACGTCGACGAATATCCTTTATAGTTGCAAGGGCTGCAGAATAATCTTTTTCTGTATACGCTGTGAGATTGGCTTTATAATAATCTTCGATAGCTTGGTCAGTAATTTCAACTTTTGAAGCCATGTCATCAATATTGAGTTCTGCGTATTCGACATTCACCTTATCTTCTGTTTTGTACGCTGCAAGATGAGTCTCGTAATATTTTTTCAGCTCTTCATCCGTTGCCGTGTTGTTTTGTTTGTAACCGGACTTTGAAAACTTCAGGTAGGCAATTTCACGTTGCTGATTCAATAATGATTGTGTTTGCTTTATTTCATACGGCAACACAAAAGACGAATTAAAAATACCGGCTCTTAACTGGTTTAAAACAATATCTCTCGCTACTTCTGCTTCGAATGCGGCCTTATTTCGGCCTGCACCTTTAATTGCACGACTGTATTTTTTTGCAGAAAACTTGCCCTTGTCATCTTTAAACTGAGGAACCTGCTTGATCGTTTTAAGTACCAGTTCTGGTGCCGCCACCATTCTCGAATTTACTGTAAATTCGGCAATAAGCTGGCGTGAAACAAGGTCGTTTAAAACCTGCTGTCGTAGAAAATCGGTCGGGAACATATCAGGTCGATAATTGGCACCAAGTTGTTTTTGCAATTGCTGCTTACGTGTCTGTACGGCACGTGTAAGCTGGGCAGAGCTGATATCAACACCGTTAACGACTGCCGGTACTACTTTTGCTGAGCCTGATAAATAACCGTTTAAACCAAATAACGCGAATGGAATAATTATCATACCGATAATCCCCCACATCACGATGCCTTTGGTTCTTGTTCGTATAAATTCCATCATAAGCTTGTTTCTTTTTTGTCTTTCGTTATCTTAATTACTTCAGCGTTAACACTATAAATATCATATAAAAAAAAAGGTGTAGCCAGTCGAACGACTAGCTACACCTTTCCAACATATGGCGGACCGGACGGGATTCGAACCCGCGACCTCCGGCGTGACAGGCCGGCATTCTAACCAGCTGAACTACCGGTCCTATGTTTGGTGGGTGCTGAGGGGATCGAACCCCCGACCCTCGCCTTGTAAGGGCGATGCTCTCCCAGCTGAGCTAAGCACCCGCTTTGAAGGCGCGCTAGTTTACGGCATCTTTAAGCGCTTTACCAGCCTTAAATCCAGGATTTTTTGATGCTTTTATTTCTATCGGATCGCCGGTGCGTGGGTTACGCCCCATACGTGCTGCACGGTCTTTTACTGAAAAGGTTCCAAAACCAACCAGCGTTACCTGGTCACCTTTAACCAGCGCATCAGTGATACCATCAATGACAGAATCAACAGCGCGAGTTGCAGCCGCCTTGGAAATATCTGCACCTTCGGCAACAATATCGATTAATTCAGATTTATTCACTTTATATTCCCCTTACATCATGTGTATAAGTAATTACCGTTTAACAACGGAAATAATTTTTATTGTCGTATCTAACACACAAAAATCCACTTAAAAGAACCTTTGTACTATCCACAACACAATAGCAACCAGACCCAAAATGCCTGGGCTAAACCCGCTTTTTAAAATGATAATTTAATGTGTTCTTAATGTGTTAGGACTATCTTTTTTTGCTTTTTCAGAACCATCCCCAACATCTTTATCATCAATCGGCTCCGGCTTATGCTGTAAGGCAATGTCCAAAACCTGCTCAATCCATTGAACCGGTATTATATCCAATTCGTCCGTAATTGTATCGGGAATTTCTGTTAAATCACGCTCATTTTCCTGTGGAATAATCACAGTTTTTATGCCTCCACGGCGTGCTGCGAGCAGCTTTTCCTTGAGGCCGCCAATCGGCAGAACCTGGCCACGCAGGGTTATCTCGCCGGTCATCGCAACATCGGCTTTTACAGGGATATTGGTAAACGCAGAGACCAGCGCTGTGCACATACCGATACCGGCGCTTGGACCATCCTTTGGAATAGCCCCTTCTGGTACGTGTACATGCACGTCATTATTTTCAAAAACATCCTGTGGAATGCCCAGGGTGCTTGCCCGGCTTCTAACCACGGTCATCGCAGCCTGAATAGACTCTTTCATCACATCACCAAGCTGGCCAGTCACGCTATGTTTGCCTTTACCGGTCATTAAGGCTGTTTCAATTGTGAGTAATTCGCCACCCACTTCAGTCCAGGCAAGGCCGGTCACCTGACCAATCTGGTCGTTTTCTTCGGCACGACCAAAACGGAAACGTTTTACACCAAGATACTTGTCAAGATTGTCCACCGTTACGCTAATGGTACCCGTATCTTTATCGAGCAAAATTTCCTTAACGACTTTGCGACAAATTTTGGCAATTTCACGCTCTAAATTTCGCACCCCGGCTTCGCGGGTGTAATAACGAATTATGTTTCGGATGGCATCTTCATCAATACTGATTTCGTTATCTTTTAAGCCATTATTTTTTATCTGCTTGGCAACAAGATAACGGGTTGCGATGTTTACTTTTTCGTCTTCGGTATAACCGGATAAACGAATCACTTCCATACGATCCAGTAACGGGCCAGGAATATTCATCGTGTTAGAAGTAGCGACAAACATCACCTCAGATAAATCGTAATCCACCTCCAGGTAATGGTCGTTAAAAGTATGGTTTTGTTCCGGATCTAAAACTTCCAATAATGCCGAAGCCGGGTCGCCACGAAAATCCATCGCCATCTTGTCAATTTCATCCAGTAAGAACAACGGATTGCGTGTACCCACTTTACTTAAGTTCTGAACAATCTTGCCCGGCATTGAACCAATATAAGTTCGTCGATGGCCTCGAATTTCTGCTTCGTCACGTACACCACCCAGTGCCATTCGCATATACTTACGACCGGTTGCACGTGCAATCGATTTACCCAGCGAA
>JALTLP010000284.1 GCA_027001895.1 Chromatiales bacterium
CACGAAGTGGCGTGACAATCTGCGTTACGTGTCATTGCGAGCGTTAGCGTGGCAATAGGTGTTGTTGCGAGCGGTTAGCATGGCAATCTACGTTACGTGTTATTGCGAGCACTAGCATGGCAATCTACGTTACGTGTTATTGCGAGCACTAGCATGGCAATCTACGTTACGTGTCATTGCGAGCGTTAGCGTGGCAATCTGATTGATATACAATTTTAAACAAGCTTGAAACAGGATTTACTAATGACAAAATTAATTTTTTTACCGCATGAAGAAATATGCCCCGAAGGTGCAATGATCGAAGCCGAACCAGGCCAATCGATTTGTGATGCCGCACTGGCAAACGGTATAGAAATCGAACATGCCTGTGAAAAATCCTGCGCCTGCACAACCTGCCATGTTTATGTTCGTGAAGGCTTTGATACTCTCGAAGAATCAACTGAACTTGAAGATGATCTACTTGATAAAGCCTGGGGGCTGGAGCCGGACTCGCGCCTGAGTTGCCAGGCTGTAGTGGGCGATACTGATCTGGTTATCGAAATACCTAAATACACTATCAATATGGTTTCAGAAAATCACTAGCCCTCTAAAGATTTGCGACTAAAAAATCAATAAAAGTTCGTATCTTGGCCTGTTGCCGCTGTTTGTGATGGTAGACAGCGTAAACACCAACATTTTCAATGTCATAGTCTGGAAGCAACTGAATTAACTTTCCATTTTGCAGATCTTTGCCAACAACAAAATTTGTGAGTGCAGATATACCCGCTCCCTCACATATTAATTTACGTACAGCATGGCCATTATTTGTTTTTAAGCGACCTTTAACCTGTACTTTTTTACTGACTTTATTTTTAGTAAAGGTGTAATGGAAAGGAGTGGGTAACAGATTAAATATAATCCATTCATGATGAGTTAACTCTTCAGGAGTTTTCGGTGTGCCGTTCTTTTCAATATATTCGGGTGAGGCGCATAACAACATGGGTGAGTCTTTAAGTTTACGGGCATGTAAATTTGAATCAGCTAACCAACCCACCCGTATGGCAACATCAATGCCTTGCTCAACCATGTCCACAATAGAGTCTTCGAGTCGTAGTTCAATGTTCAGTTCGGGATATTGCTGTAAGAAAGGCTTAAGTAAAGGAGTAATATGTTCTATACCAAAACTCGCTGGACAGGAAATTCGTAGTGAACCTCGGGGCTTTTCCTGGAGTGATTCGGTTATATTTTGTGTTTCTTGCAGAATTTTTATAAGTTGTGAACAACTTTGGTAATAGGTTTCACCAATGTCAGTCAGGCTTAAGCTGCGGGTTGAACGATTAAGCAGATGTGTTCCTGAGTGTTTTTCCAGTAAGGATACATGTTTGCTGACAGCAGATTTGGCAATCCCCAGACGTAAGGCTGCTGCTGAAAAGCTACCCGATTCAACTACATAAGAAAAAATCACCATACGTTTTAGGTCATCAAGCATTTTAAATGTTCTCAATATGATAACAGTTAGATAATAAATTACTATATTGTTCTCATTTAAGTATATGCCTATATTAATCACATCACCAGCCTGCTAATTGCATTAATTCCTGGTGGTTTGATTAATCGAATGAGGACAGAATAATGAATTTAAAAAATATCTATGAAGAAATGCCGGTTGAGGTAACGAAGGAGCAAATGTGGCAGGTACTTTCGCAGTACGGTGATGTATCAAATTTTCATGATGGCGTGCTGCAATCCTATAAAGTGGAGGGAAGAGAGAACAAAGCGGGTATGGGTGGAGAGCGTGTTTGTAATATCGTCGACATGGGCTTAAAAATTCAGCTTAAGGAACGCATTATAGATTATCAGGAAGGAGTGGGATATCAGTACGAAGTGTATGAATGGAAAAATTTTCCGTTAAACAAGATGTATTTTAAATTTTCAATACGCGAAGACTTTCGAAGTGGTTCACTGCTACGACTGGATATTGATTACAAAGCAAAACCGGCCATTCTTACTCCGGTAATGGCGTGGAAGATGCGAATTCTTATACATGATATTTTGCTTGGTTATAAACACTATGCAGAAACAGGTGAGAAAAAAGTACCACTTGCCACACTGAGAAAAAAGTATAAAAGCATGAAAGCTGAATATTTGCAGTCTGCATAAAATAACAGGGAGAATGACTATACCGAGAGCACTTAAGTCATGATTTAATGCATGCCTGATTATACTGCATGCTATCTGGCTGACAGGCTTTGACGTTGTTTACTGGTCACTCTATCTTGTCCCAGCATTTTTTATTTTTGCGGCACTAAGCGGTTTTTGTATAGGGCGGGTTCTTCCTCGCCTGCTTTTTTAATGTAAGCAAAGATAAATTTTTTGTGATGGTATAGTCACTTTGTTGTGTTCTACAGGAATCAGCTTTGTATTTTTCATATACTTGAGTGTATGAATTTAAGTCGTAGTACATTGTTGGTCACACTGTTTATTATTCTGGCAGGTTGTGGTGGAGGTGGCGGTTCAGGTACGCCAGCCCCGGCATCTTCAACAAATAATTCGCCTCCAACACAGGGTTCGCGTATTCTGGGTATGGATGTTAAAGCTGTACCATCCGTTACTTATGCATCAGCCTATGGCAAAGCCATGGCATTGGGGGTGCGTGAAGTCAGTGTGTCATTAGACTGGTCGATTCTTGAACCTACCCAGGGTGCTTACGACAATACTTTGCCGGGCATTATAGACAGCTACTACCCACTGCAAACAGGGGATATCACTCTTGTTTTGCGTCCGCTTGATACGGCAGGTGCCCGTTTTCCTTCTGATTTAGCCGGTCTGGATTTTGATAATCCAACGGTCATTACAGCTTTTGAAAACTTTTTAACGAACTTACATGCCCAACTCCCTACATTGAATGCCAGCGGGAAACTCAAATGGATTCACGTTGGCAATGAAATAGATGCAAGTCTGGGTAGTGATGCAATCAAGTGGGCAAAGTGGCAAACATTTTTTAAGGCCGCCAAGATTAAAATTGAAAGTCTTTGGGGAACAGGTGTTAATGTAAGTAGTATTGTTCAGTTTTCATCATTAACTAATACGAATGTACGCACTCAATATTTAAATTTTTTACCCAATCTCGATAGTGCAGTGTTGACTTATTACCCGCTTAATACGGATTTTACGATGCGACCTGTTTCATCGATTGCTGCGGATTTTGATTTAATGACAACGACTGTTTCCAGCAAATCGATAATTCTCCAGGAATGTGGTTACGCATCAAGTTCGGTGAATAACAGTAGTGAAGTACAACAGGCTGATTTTATATCTGAAGTTTTTAAAGCCTGGGATAAGCATAAAACGCGCATTTCGGTTATTGATTTTACCTGGCAATATGATGTCTCAGAGGCGCAGGCAGATCAATGGGTGATAGATTATGGCATGTCAGGACAAGCAAACGCCGATAAGTTTAAAAATTATCTCTGGACTTTAGGGTTAAGCAAGTATGACACAACTGAAAAAGCTGCTTTGCAACGACTCAGGGATGAATTAAAAGCCCGATCATGGGTGCAATGAAAGGCAATTTTTTTCAGCTTTAACCCTATAAAAAATCAGAAATAAAGTCATATACTTAAAGGTATTTTTAGTTCTTTATACCGTGTAAAATCATAATTTGTTAGTAAATTAGTTTTAAAAATTCTGGAGCAAATTATGTCTTTAAAATGGATAGATACCCTGGATATTGCCATCGAGCTTGACGAAAAACACCCAGATGTAGATCCAAAAACCATTCGTTTTACCGACCTGCATAACTGGGTGCTTGAGCTCGAAGACTTTGACGATGATCCGTCTCATTCCGGTGAAAAAATCCTCGAAGCTATTCAAATGGCCTGGATTGAAGAAAAGGAATAATCGGCTAAAAACTTGCTTCTTCATAGTAAAGGGATTTCCCAGTAACAGACTGGTTTCACCCACCCTGCCGCTGTACTCCAATCATCCCTGATAACCTCTGTTTTTATGGCTAGATCCGCTCTAAAAGGTTAAAATTAAAGCTATTTTATATGGATTCTGTATGAATTCAGGCCAAATTCGAGCGGTATCTCATAAATACACCTTTTTAGCATGGCGAAAAGGCCATAAAAGGCTGAATTTGGCTAGAAATTAGCTAATTTTGCCGAACATTAACGGTTTTTAAGGCTCTATTTAGCGCATGATATATAATAGAGCGATTTGAGGTTATTTGATTGTCCGATTCACTTGTCAATTTGTTAAATTTTGATGCTGAAGCAATGGCTGAGTTTTTCACCGAACTGGGTGAGAAACCGTTTCGTGCTACGCAAATGCTCAAATGGATATATCAGTTTGGTGTGAGTGATTTTGAGCAAATGACCAACTTCAGCAAAGCCACGCGGGAAAAGCTTAAAACCATTGCCGAAGTCCGGGTGCCGGAAATTATCGAACAACAGGAATCGGATGACGGCACCATTAAATGGTTGCTGCAACTCGAACAGGGCAATGCAATTGAAACGGTGTTTATACCGGAAAATGATCGCGGTACTTTATGTGTATCTTCACAAATTGGCTGTGCGCTGGAATGCAGTTTTTGTTCAACCGCGCAACAGGGTTTTAACCGTAACCTGAGTACTGCCGAAATTATTGGACAGGTCTGGGCCGCTAATCAGGCAATGAAAGTAATGCCGCGTAATCAGCGAGTGATTAGTAATGTTGTTTTAATGGGCATGGGTGAACCACTGCTTAACTTTAATAACGTGGTTGCTGCGATGAATATTATGATGGATGACAATGCCTATGGCCTGTCCAAGCGTAGGGTTACCATCAGTACCTCGGGTGTGGTACCGGCACTTGAGCGATTAAAAGCAGTAAGTGATGTTGCTTTAGCTGTATCCTTGCATGCAACCAATGACACGTTGCGCAACGAGCTGGTTCCAATAAATAAGAAATACCCGATCAGGCAATTACTCAATGCCTGCAAGTTTTATGTGCAGGGTGAACATAAGCGTAAAGTTACTTTTGAATATGTTATGTTAGACGGTGTTAATGACAAGCCTCAACATGCCAGAGAACTTGCCAGATTACTTAAAGATATTCCATCAAAAGTAAATTTAATTCCATTTAACCCGTTTCCTGAATCAAGGTATAACTGTTCGCCAGATAAGGTTATTGAGACTTTCAGAAATATTTTAAAGCAGGCAGGTGTGATTTCGACGACACGTAAAACGCGCGGAGATGATATTGATGCAGCCTGTGGACAACTGGCTGGTAAGGTCATGGATAAAACCAAACGTCGTTTCAGGCGTGAGAATACACATGTCAATATAGCAGATATTAAAAACAGGCAAGTCAACTCAGGGAGAAGCCTTTGATGTTCCGTTTTAGTTTCGTGATTATTTTTATTTTACTTGTTAGTGGGTGTACGACTTCAAGAGTACAAAACTATGATCGTGCATCAAAGCTAAATACTGAACTGGGTCTTGCATACCTGATTAAAGGCCGTTATGAACAGGCTCTGACCAAGTTAAAAAAAGCAATAAAGCAAAAACCGGATAATCCAGAACCCTATGCCTATATTGCAGAACTTTACCGTCGATTAAAGGAAAACGAGCGGGCAGATGATTACTTTAACCAGGCACTGGAAATTGCACCAGAAGATTCATCGATTAACAATAACTACGGTGCCTTTTTATGTGCAAACAAACAATATGACAAGGCTTTTAAGTATTTTAAAATTGCCCTGAAAAACCCTGTTTATCATGGTAGGGGTGAAGTGTTTGAAAATATCGGAATATGTTCTGAGTCCCAGGGAAATATAAAAGTAGCGCGTGAAAATTATTTACAGGCCGTTAGTATTGACCAGAAACGAAGTAAATCTTTACTGGCACTTGCGCAAATGGATTTTGATTCAGGGAAAGTCGATTCAGCCCGTAAGTTTATGACATATTTTAATAAGGCTTCCAGACCAACAGCTGAAAGCTTATGGCTGGAAATTCTGATAGCAAAAAAATATAACGACAGCAAAACAATTAAAAGTCTGTCCTGGTCATTAAGCAGGCAGTATCCTGACTCGAAAGAGGCGAAATTACTAAAACGCCTTCAGGCAACAGGTAAATTGTAATGACTGAAAGCACATCATCAGAAAGTGAAGTTAAACAACAGCAAGCTGATGATAAGTCTGGCGAACTTTGTGCCGGCAATGTTTTAAAGTTAAAGCGTGAAGAAATGAATATGACTCAACAGGAAGTAGCATCAAAACTGAACCTTAATGTTGATTATATTTGCGCAATAGAGCTGAATGATTTCGATAAAATATCGGGTAAGTCTTATATTTATGGTTATATACGTAGCTATGCCAGACTATTAAAATTACCCGAGCAGACAATTACAGAATTATGCAGGGGTGAAGGTGCTGAAACAAGCAATATTGTTCCGGACTACATGGAACGTAAAATAGCATTTTCAAGCGAACCATTTTTTAGCAAATACTGGTTCTACCTGTTTATCCTGATTACCAGCCTGTTACTGGTGACATGGTGGTTAATTCGTAACACGTAAACAGGCAGTTTAAGAAAAAAACACAAACCTAAAGTAGTAGAGATTTTAATCGTGTCAAAAACACTCCAGGCGATCAGAGGAATGAATGATTTGTTGCCGCAAAACGCAACAACATGGCAATTCATCGAATCCTCTTTTCAGCATTTAATGAAGCAATATGGGTATGGTGAAATCCGTATGCCGATTGTTGAAAAAACAGAATTGTTTAAACGCTCTATCGGTGAAGTAACCGATATTGTTGAAAAAGAAATGTATACCTTCGAAGATCGTAATGGCGACAGTTTAACCTTACGCCCGGAAGGAACCGCCTGCTGTGTGCGTGCCTGTTTGCAACATGGTTTATTACATAACCAGCAACAACGGTTATGGTATATGGGGCCGATGTTCCGGCATGAACGTCCGCAAAAAGGGCGTTACCGCCAGTTCCATCAAATGGGTGTTGAAACTTTTGGTATGGCCGGGCCGGATATCGATGTTGAACTAATCACAATGATTGCACGTTTCTGGAAAGTGCTGGGTATAGAAGACGATGTGCGTCTGGAAATTAATTCACTGGGTACAAGTACAGAAAGAACAGCATATAAAAAGTTGCTGGTAGAATATTTAACGCAGCATAAAGACAAGCTCGATGATGACAGTTTAAGACGTCTGAATACAAACCCGTTAAGAGTGCTTGACAGCAAGAACCCGGATTTAAAAGATATTATCAGCAAGGCACCCAAATTACTTGACCACCTCGATGCAGCATCAGCCGATTACTTCAGGCAGTTATGTGCTTCACTGGATAAGTTAAAAATTAATTATGTTGTCAATACCTCGCTTGTTCGAGGTCTGGATTATTATTCACAGACTGTTTTTGAATGGGTTACTGACAGCCTCGGTGCACAGGGTACAGTCTGTGCAGGTGGTCGATATGATGGCCTTGTTGAACAACTCGGTGGTAAGGCAACCACGGCAATCGGCTTTGCTATGGGTGTTGAGCGCTTAGTTTCAATGGTAGAACAGTCTGCAACAGATATAAAACCCGCCGCACCCGATTTATACATTATCGCGGCAGGTGAGAATGTTCAGCAATTTGCGTTCTCAGTTGTTGAAACGGTTCGTGATGAAATACCGGCTTTATCGGTTTTATTAAATTGTGATGGCGGAAGTTTCAAGAGCCAGATGAAAAAAGCCGATAAAAGTGGTGCAGCAAATGCGCTTATTATTGGTGAAGATGAAGTGGCTGAAAAAAAGATATGCATTAAAAATTTACGAAATAAAGAACCACAACAAAAATTGACATTAACTGAACTGGTTCAGTTTTTAAAATAGAAAATATTCAGGAATTGGAAAATATTATGAGTGATGAATTTCAGACAGAAGAAGAACAGATAGAAGCAATCAAACGATGGTGGAAAGAAAATGGTCGTTCGATTATTTTAGGGCTGGTTATTGGTGTTGGCGGCATCGGTGGTTATCGTTACTGGCAGTCCAGTGTTGAAGAGCAGGCCATGCGGGCATCAGTGGATTATGAGCAGGTTATTAACCTGGCAGAAGCCGGTAAAAAAGAATTTCTCGATAAGGCATTACAAATGGAAGCAGAGCAGGGTGGCTCAAGCTACGCTGACTTAACGGCATTTGTTGCTGCGAAGAAACTGGTACAGTTAAAAGAATATGATAAAGCAAAAGAACAACTTGAATGGATTATCGCAAACAGCAAACAGGATGCGTTTATTCATATTGCCAGAATCAGGCTTGCTAAACTGTTGTTACAGTTAAACAGGGCAAATGAAGCCCTCGAACTGGTTAAAGATGTAAAGCCTGAGGGTTTTGATTCAATCTATGCAGAACTAAAAGCCGATATATATGCTTCACTTAAAGCTTATACAGAAGCAAAGGCAGGTTATCAGCTGGCTCTAAGCACTTTAAGTCAGGGTGACCGTCGTCGAGCAACTATTGAAATGAAGGCAAACAGTCTGCCAGCAGTTGATGTACCTGTAACCCGTGTTACAGAGGAGAAGTAGTCGTGCAAAAGTTCTCTGGTTTTCTACTTGCAATCGTTGTTGCAGGCATTGTTTCGGCATGTTCAAGTTCACCTTCGCCAATTTTACCACCCACTAAATTAACATCGATTAAGGATGAATTTACGCTTAATGAACTTTGGTATCGTCAAGTTGGTGAAGGCGTTAGTGATCGTTACTACCTGTTAACCCCTGTTATCCATAATAACGCAATTTATATAATTGATTATAATGGTCACCTGTCTGTAATCAACCCGAACACCAGTGATGTACTCTGGGAAAAGAATCTGGGTATAACGGTATCTGCAGGCCTGGCAAAAATTGATAATGTTTTGTTACTTGCCAGTAGTGAAGGCGATGTGGTTGCCCTGGATATAAACGATGGCAAACAGTTATGGAAATCCAGGGTTAGTAGTGAAGTGCTGGCGAAACCGGTTAAGGCCGGCAATTACGTGATTGTAAAATCCGTAGATGGCAAAATTACCGCACTGGATTTTACAACGGGTAAAAGTAAATGGGTTTATGATCGGAGTGTGCCGGTATTAACTCTGAGAGGTAACAGTGGACTGATTGTTCATGATAATACAATTATAACTGGCCTTGATAATGGCAAGTTGTTGGCTTTATCCGTTGATACCGGGCAGGTTATCTGGACTCTGGCAGTAGCGGTTCCCCGCGGGCGTACCGAGATTGAAAGAATGATAGACATCGATGCAACACCGGTTATATATAAAGATAATCTTTATGCGGTAAGTTATCAGGGGCGGATTACAAATGTGCACCTCCCTACCGGGCAAATTATCTGGAACCGGGATTTTTCCGCTTATCATGGAATGGCACTTAGTAAAGACAGGCTTTTTATATCTGACAGTGATGGTTATGTGTGGGCACTGGATTTAAAAACAGGTGCAACAATCTGGAAACAGGACAAGCTGGTAAGGCGTTCTTTAACCCGGCCTGTGATACACAACGGTGCAGTACTGGTGGCAGATTTTAATGGCTTTGTTCACTGGATGGATATGAATGATGGCCATTTTATCGCACGCTTCCGTCAGGGTAATGATGACAGTAATAAGGAAACCGAAGATGATTTTATTTTTTCAAAATCAAATGGCATCCTGATACCGCCGGTTATTTATCAGGACAAATATTTTATTTTTGATCGGCATGGCAATATTTCTAAACTTGCAGTTAAACATTAACGACAATTGGATAGACTTAATTGTGATGGGAAATAGTCAATGAAGCCGGTAATTGTTCTGGTTGGTCGCCCAAATGTTGGCAAGTCCACATTGTTTAATCGCCTGACCAGGTCGAGGGATGCACTGGTTGCCGATCAACCCGGCTTAACCCGCGACCGGCAATACGGTGAAGGCCGTGTCGGAAAAATTCCTTATATCATTGTTGATACCGGTGGCCTCAGTGGAGAGGAACAGGGTATTGATGAGCTGATGGCGCAACAATCCTGGGAAGCAACTGAAGAAGCCGATGAAATCCTGTTTCTGGTGGACGCGGTATCCGGTTTAACACCGCAAGACGAGGAAATTGCTAACAGGTTAAGAAACACCGACAAGAAAATTTCGGTTGTGGTAAATAAAATTGACGGCCGCGATGCTGATGTTGTCAGTGCAGAATTTTACGCGCTAGGTTTTGAAACTTTATTTACGATTTCATCCAGCCATGGCCGTGGTGTTGAAAAAATGATGCAGGCTGTTCTTGAACCGCATGAATTTGATGACATCGAAGAAGACGACACCGATAAAGGTATCAAAGTTGCGATTATTGGCCGTCCAAATGTGGGCAAGTCCACGCTGGTCAACCGTATTCTGGGTGAAGAACGGGTTGTCAGTTTTGATATGCCCGGCACGACACGCGACAGCATTTATTTACCGTTTGAAAGAGATGGCCAGCGATATACGCTTATTGATACAGCCGGTGTCCGGCGCAAGAGCAAGGTAAACGAAGCCATTGAAAAATTCAGTGTCATAAAAACTTTAAAAGCAATCGAAGATGCTCATGTTGTTGTTATGCTTCTTGATGCGCATGAGGGCATCAGTGTACAGGACGCAAACTTACTGGGTTTTGTTCTGGATGCCGGCCGGGGCCTGGTGCTGGCAATCAACAAGTGGGATGGTCTGGACAGCGATGACAAGAGCACCATTCAGCGTGAACTCGATTTAAAGCTGCCCTTTGTCACTTTTGCAAAACTGCATCGAATTTCGGCATTACACGGTACCGGCGTTGGTGAACTGTATGCTTCTATAGGGCAGTCATACGAATCGGCAATGCAAAACTTCTCAACGCCACAGCTAACACGGCTGTTAACGCATATTGTTGAATCACACCCCCCGCCACTGGTACGGGGACGCCGCATAAAGTTACGTTATGCGCATCAGGGCGGGCAAAATCCGCCGGTTATTGTTATCCATGGTAATCAGACCAGCGATGTTCCATTGCAATATAAGCGTTATCTTATTAATGCCTTTAGTAAAAGGTTAAAACTCGTTGGCACGCCACTGCGAGTTGAGTTTCGTACCGGCGATAACCCCTTTAAAAACAAGAAGAATAAACTCACCAAACATCAAATTGACAAGAAGCGTCGGCTAATGAAGCA
This sequence comes from Chromatiales bacterium, assembly GCA_027001895.1. Lineage (GTDB taxonomy): Bacteria > Pseudomonadota > Gammaproteobacteria > UBA6429 > Thiohalophilaceae > SZUA-37. Next base: position 11,155 of record JALTLP010000284.1, read on the forward strand.
TGTTAAGCGTTAGCTGGCTGATTTTGCTTTTGACATAAAATAAATCCATTGCCATATTAAAAACATCTTGATATCTTAGTAATAAGGTCTAGTATTGAATACTTAATAAAGTAATATTCTAAAAATATTACATAATAATTATATCAAAGGTGTGAGTGCTTCATTATGGATGATCAGCAATTTTTCGACTCTGATATTTTCAGCGAAAGTAAAAATACCGACAGCACTATCGACCTTGATATTCCGAATAGCAGTTACGACAGTTCACTGTACAACAGTATTTTAAGGGCGCTTGATAATATAAAAGATGCCGTTATCGTTTGTAATACCAATGCACAAATCACCTACATTAATAATAAGGCAGAGCAACTGTTAAGGTACAGGAAGAATACACTCATTGGTAAAGAATTCGACCTTGCCGTTACTATTTATAATAAACAGAATATGCCTAGTTACCTGAGCCCGATACAGGTATGTATTAATGAAAAAAGAACCATTGAACAAAAATCCGAAGCAAAGTTGTTAACGGCTGACGGTAACCAGATT
>JALTLP010000285.1 GCA_027001895.1 Chromatiales bacterium
GTTTTAAACAGGCCGAGTAACAGTGGAATTTTTTCATCGTTGGCCGGGTAGTAAAGCGACTGGTTAATTTGCTCAGAGGTCACCTGCTCGGGTTCAATTTCAATCCGTTCTGGCTGGTGCATATGTTCATAAGCCAGTTCAGAAACCCGATGCGACAGGGTGGCCGAGAACAGCATACTTAAACGATCTGCGGGTTGCGGCATACGCCTGAACAGATAACGAATGTCATCGATAAAGCCAAGATCGAACATACGATCCGCTTCGTCAAGAATCATCACCTGGATGGACTTCAGGTTATAAACCCGTTGTTTGAAATAGTCGAGTAAACGGCCAACCGTACCAATAAGCACGTCCACGCCTTCTTCTAGCGTTTTACGCTGCGAGTCATAGCCTGTACCGCCGTAAACGACCGCGAGGCGCAGCCCGCTGAACTGCCCCAGTTTTTTAGCATCATTATAAATTTGCTGTGCCAGTTCACGAGTAGGCGCAATAATAATGGCTTTGGGGTTTGGGTTGTTTTTATCAACCGGCTTGTTTACCAGTAAATTCTGAAACATGGCGATTAAAAAGGCGGCGCTTTTACCGGTGCCGGTTTGCGCCTGGCCAGCAACGTCCTTACCGGTAATGGCAATCGGGATTGTTTCAGCCTGAATCGGTGTACACTGCGTAAAGCCGGTGGTTTCAATGCCTTTTAAAAGGTTTTCGTCGAGGCCCAGGCTTGCAAAAGTTGTTTCAGATAAGTGTTTGTCAGTCATAGCCTGCCAGCATAACAAAAACAACCCTTAAAATCCCGTTTGGGGCTTGCATTGTACGGGTTGATGCGCTCAAATGGCGAGATCAGCGACTGAAACGGGGCAGACTTTATTTAAAAAGGCTGTTCAAGCTATGCCAGCTTTGCTAAATTTAATATATGATATCGGTTAAAACCTTCTAAGGAGAATAAATCTTGAGCGATAAGATAAACTATGTCACCGATGATACTTTCGAGGCCGAAGTGGTTAATACAGACGGCCCGGTATTAGTGGATTATTGGGCTGACTGGTGTGGTCCCTGTAAAATGATTGCCCCAATTCTTGATGAAATTGCCGAAGAGTATGATGGCAAGTTAAAAGTGGCAAAACTTAATATCGACGAAAACCCGAATACACCGCCAAAGTTTGGTATTCGTGGCATTCCAACTTTAATGATTTTTAAGGGCGGCAACGTTGAAGCGACTAAAGTGGGCGCTGTTTCCAAGTCGCAACTCACGGCGTTTATCGACAGCAATCTTTAAGATATTATTTCTCCGGTCTCACCTTAAATTATTCGAGTGTGAGACTGGACGAATTACGATTTTAGTGTTACTTTATATTGAGTGAATGCAGTTTCTGAGTTCATAAGCATTTTGTCTTAAAAATACCAAGAAAAATATTAAGCCTTAACCCAGAAACTGGATCCAGCTAAATTCCTGCTAAACAGTATTTGTACCCAATAAACTTAACCACAACTAATTAACCTGATAATAACGCTTTTCCTGCGTTAACCTTTAGAAAACCAAACACTTCAACCTTTAAACTAAAGACCATTTCTATGAATTTAACTGAACTTAAGAAAACCCCCGTTCCTGAACTAATTAAAATTGCGACCGAAAGCGGTATAGACGGCACTTCACGTTCGCGTAAACAGGACATTATCTTCTCGATACTGAAAGCCCATGCCAAAAAAGGCGAGGATATTCATGGCGATGGTGTATTAGAAATTTTACAGGATGGTTTTGGTTTTTTACGCTCCGCAGAAAGTTCTTATCTTGCCGGCCCCGATGATATCTATGTTTCACCGAGCCAGATTCGACGCTTTGGTTTACGCACCGGCGACACGGTTGCCGGTAAAATTCGCCCGCCTAAAGACGGCGAGCGTTATTTTGCGCTGCTAAAAGTCAGTGAAATTAACTTTGACTCACCAGAAAACAGCCGCAAAAAGATTTTATTTGAAAACTTAACCCCGCTACACCCGAACGAACGCCTGTTAATGGAAACCGGCAACGGCAGTACCGAGGATATTACCGCGAGAGTGATAGATTTAGCCGCGCCTATCGGTAAAGGCCAGCGTGGTTTGATTGTATCGCCACCCAAAGCCGGTAAAACCATGATGTTGCATGATATTGCACATTCGATTTCGGTCAATCACCCTGAGTGTCATCTTATTGTGTTACTGATTGACGAGCGCCCGGAAGAAGTAACCGAAATGGCGCGCTCGGTAAAAGGCGAAGTGGTTTCCAGTACCTTCGATGAGCCGGCCAGTCGTCATGTACAGGTTGCTGAAATGGTTATCGAAAAAGCCAAGCGCCTGGTTGAACATAAGAAAGACGTGGTTATTTTGCTGGATTCGATTACCCGCCTGGCGCGAGCCTATAACACGGTTGTGCCTTCATCTGGCAAGGTGTTAACCGGTGGTGTGGATGCCAATGCACTGCAACGCCCCAAACGTTTCTTTGGTGCGGCACGAAATATCGAAGAGGGTGGTTCGCTGACAATTTTAGCGACCGCACTGGTTGAAACCGGTTCGCGTATGGACGATGTTATCTACGAAGAATTCAAGGGTACCGGTAATATGGAAGTGCACCTGGACCGTAAGATTGCAGAAAAACGTATCTTCCCGGCTATTAATATTAATCGCTCAGGCACCCGTCGCGAGGAACTGTTGACCAAGCCAGACGAGTTGCAAATGATGTGGATCCTGCGCAAGGTTGTACACGAAATGGACGAAGTGGCCGCGATGGAATTTGTCTTTGATAAACTCAAGGCCAGCAAGACCAACGCAGAATTTTTTGATTCCATGAAGCGTAAAAAATAGAAACGAAAGAAATAGCACTGTAGGCCTGGCGTACAAGCGGCACTACCGTGTGCGCTATTCTGGGCGGGTATACTGAAAACGGTTGTTATTTCAATGCTTAAGCATGTCAATTGGCCTGCTCCATAAGTCCCTGCTAATTACAAGTAAAAAAATAATTTTTTTATTCATTTCTAAAATTTCTTGTTGTTCAACAAGATATAAAGTTTTATCCATGTACTGGATTAAAAAACGTCCGTAAGCTTTTTGACAA
>JALTLP010000286.1 GCA_027001895.1 Chromatiales bacterium
CGGCTATTAATGACCTTTAGCCGTGCTTACCATGCAGCAGAACAGGCCACCGAATGGGCGCAATACCGTCGGGACATGAATACCGATGAAATTTTTGTCGCCACTCAAATACATTTTATCGGTGAAATGGCACTTGCGATAACTTACCCGGAAAAACTTGCTGAAATTGATCGGCTGCGCCGCAACCGGCAAATCGCCAGTGAAGAAGCGCAATACCTTGTGCTGGGTTTTGTAATAAACCAGCTCAGTTACGAACTTGCAAAAAGCTGGGATCTGCCCAGTCTTGCAATGGAAGCCCTTAAACCTGAAAACGCAAAGTACCCACGTGCTTATAATATTATGCTTGCAGTACAACTTGCTCGTGCAGCCGCGGTTGACTGGCATGGCGGTAAAACTCAGGTTATCCAGGAACAGGTTGCCGAATTTCTTGATATACCCCTGGCCGAAATAGTCACTGCCAACCATAAACTTGCTGTTGATGTTGCACACGCGACCAACCTTTACGGTGTAGTACCGGCGGCCGCACTGCTGCCTATGCTTGAAGACCGGCATGAACAAAGTAATATCCAGTTAAAGAACCCGAATGATCATGCAGACATTTGTTTGATACCACAAAGACAGGTATTACAGAACATTTTGCACAGTATCAGGAACCCGGAAAATTCACTATCGCTAAAAGAACTCATTCATCTTGCATTATCCGCTATGCATGATGGTATTGGGCTTAACCGAGTGCTGTTTGCAACAAAAGATAAAGACAGTAACTGCATGATTCCTTATGCCATTAAAGGTGCCGATAACGACCCAATCTTTAACCGCTTTAAAATAAAACTGCATAGCAAGAATCTGTTTGGCCGTTTAATGCAAAAAACCCAGGCCATTGTTATTAACGATAAAACCCGTGAAACCTTCTGGGAGCTGATTCCAAAAGATTTTAAAAATCTGGTCGTAACCAATTCATTTGTTGCCATGTCTGTTTTTGTTAATAACGAAGAGCTGGGCCTGTTCTATGGAGATCGGCACACCAAGGACTGCCAGGTAGATGATACCAGTTATCGATTATTTAAATCCATTTGCACCAGCGCCATTACAGTAATGGAACAAATGGATTCACTTAATCTCGAAGAATAAACTGTTTGTATTAATCAACAGCAACAACACGGCGACCATCCAGTGCATGGGCAAGTGTTGAACCATTGACATATTCAAGTTCACCACCAATTGGAACACCGTGGGCAATACGAGTGGTTTTTATATTACGTTTTTTTGTCATTTCAGAAATATAATGCGCAGTCGCTTCACCTTCTACCGTTGGGTTGGTTGCCAGGATAACTTCATTGATTTCACCCATATCAAGTTGCTTTGCCAGAATATCCAGGCCTATTTCATGCGGGCCGATACCATCTAGCGGAGACAAGTGACCCATTAAAACAAAGTAACGACCGTTATAAGGTGTTGACTGCTCAAACGCCTGCACGTCTGATGGTGATTCAACAATACAAACCTGTTGTTGCTGGCGCTTTGGGTTACTGCAAACCTCACAAAGTTCTGTTTCAGTCAGTACCCGACAACGCGAACATTCACCAACATTTTCAACAGCGGCTGCCAGCGACTGCGCAATATGGGCTGCTCCCTGTTTGTCATGTTGCAACAGGTGGAACGCCATGCGCTGGGCTGACTTTTGCCCCACACCCGGCAAACGCTTTAATGAGCTGATAAGCTGACCAATTAACGGGCTATACGACATAAATAAATAACATCAATTAAAATGGCATTTTAAAACCGGCAGGCAAATTTAAACCATCTGTTAAACCGGAGAATTTTTCCTGGGTGGTTTTTTCAACGACGCGAACAGCATCGTTTACTGCTGCTGCAACCAGATCTTCGAGCATGTCTTTATCGTCACCGACCAGACTGTCATCAATTTCGATTCGTTTTACATCATGCTTGCAGGTCATGGTTACTTTTACCAGGCCGCCACCTGACTGACCGGTTACTTCAATCTTGCCCATTTCCTGCTGCGCTTTTTGCATATCGGCCTGCATTTTTTGCGCCTGCTTCATTAAGTTTCCAATTCCACCTTTCATAGTGAGTCCTCTTTAAAATATAGTTTGTTACTAATAATTTATAATACCGTTACTTCGATTTACTCAACGGGCTGCACCGAATCGGGTTGCACGTAACCATCGAACGCATCCAGTAAAGATTTAACATTGGCATCATCTTCAATAATCGCTTCTGCATTGGCTATTTTTTCTTTTTGCAAACGTTGCTCTCTTGCCGCCGGTGATTCACCTTCTACATCCTGCATGTTAATGGTTAATTGTATATTGGTGTTCAGTACTTCAGTTAATGCCTGTTGTATGCGGGTTTCACGTTCTTTATTAAGCATCGGTGCGCTTGCCGGTGTTAAAGCCAGTTCAATTGTATTACCGGATATGCCGGTTAATATACACTGGTTGGCTGCCTGCTTGTCCATGCCACCAATAGGCAGCGCTGCGGCTATTTCGTGCCAGGGTGAATCAATCGTGACCGGCTTGTTACTAACAGCCGCAACCGGTTCTGCCTGCTGAGACTGATAAGCCGGGTTTACCGGTTCAAGCACTTCGGTATTCGTCAGCGGTTTTAACGCTTCTGGGTTATGCGGTACATTGGTTTGCTGTGGTTTTGATTCTGCCGGAATTTGTGGTTGCGCCTCAACAGTTTCAGCTTGTTGCTGTTGTTTTTTTAACGCGCCATTACCACTAACAGAACCGGGGGTGTTAGCGGTTGCCAGCTCACTCGGTGTAAAAGCCAGCATACGTAACAATACCATTTCAAGACCGCTTCTGGGGCTAGGTGCAAGGTTTAGATCACGCTGGCCGGTTAAACCAATCTGGTAATATAACTGTGTTTGTGCAGCATCGAGTCTTTTAGAAAAGTCATTAATCGCAGTTAAAGATAGCCCCTGTTCATCAAACATTGTTTCGCATACCTGCGGTACCTGTTGGTATAAAGCAATCGCATGCAATACATTTAAAACTGACTGCAATACACCGTTTAAGTCTGGCACCTGCTCCGAAATTTTAACCAGGGTTTGCATGACGGCTGCTGCATCCTGTGCAACCAGTTTATCAACCAGCTCGATGATCAGGGTCTGGTCAAAGCTACCCAGCATCGCGGTTACATCCGCAATATTAATGGAACCGGCACTATAGGCAATGGCCTGATCAAGCAGGCTCAGTCCATCACGCATACTGCCATCGGCTGCGATGGCAAGTTGTTTACACGCAGCCGCTTCGTAAGAAATATTTTCTTTATCTAAAAGGCTTTGCAGGTAATCCGATATTCTTTCAACCGACAAACGACGCAGGTTAAATTGCAGACAACGCGATAAAATAGTCACCGGTAGTTTCTGCGGGTCGGTGGTTGCAAACAAAAATTTAACATGCGGTGGTGGTTCTTCCAGCGTTTTAAGCAATGCGTTAAAACTGCTGGCCGATAACATATGCACTTCGTCAATAAGATAAACTTTATAGCGACCCCGGCTGGGCGCATACTGCACGTTATCGAGTAGCTCACGGGTATCTTCTACCCGGGTTCGGGATGCGGCATCCACTTCAATTAAATCGACAAAACGCCCTTCATCAACTTCGATACAGGTCGAACACTGGCCACAAGGTTGCGAACTGACGCCCTGCTCGCAGTTAATCGACTTGGCAAGGATACGTGCAATCGTTGTTTTGCCCACACCGCGAGTGCCGGTAAATAAAAAGGCATGATGCAAACGGTCCGTGTCGAGGGCATTAATCAATGCCCGCAGGACATGTTCCTGCCCAACCATTTCACTAAAATTTTTTGGGCGCCATTTACGCGCTAAAGCGAGGTAACTCATTAATAAACCGTTTTAAAAGTGCTTGCCGGAAATCATCTATTCTAGCGATTTATTGTACCACTGCCCAGCGATTAATAAGCCGGTGGTATCGCTACTGGAAACGCAGCATTGTTTAAGTATATGTAATATAAGGGAATTATGGGTGGTAGTCTGCACAAGCTACACCCCGGCACCCGAATCTGCCACTACCGTTGCTCCCTTCCGGGCCTGGCGGGGTTTGCGGTTTATCGTCGCGGGGGAACCCATGCAAACTACCATAGAAACCGGCTTATCCATAATGAGGTGAGTACAAACGCGCCTGTACAACCGGTTATTTTGTTCGGCGCAAGGATACCATAAACAAGGGGAAGCTGACTACAGGTTACAGGCTAAGGAGTTATTTTGCTGTGCTATTAAGGGTATCGTTTACTTTTTGTAGCAGTGTTTTTGTTTCAAAGGGCTTGGCCAGAATTTCACTATTACCCAGCTCTTCATTCTGATAATTACTGTCATCATAACCACTCATCAGGATAACCGGCATGTTGTGGCGTATATCCCTGACCAGTCTTACCAGCTCAGTGCCACTTAATTGCGGCATACTGATATCCGTTATTAATAAATCATACTCATCGGGTAATTGCGAAATTGCTTTAAGTGCTGCCTTGCTGTCAGTCATGCTGGTCACTTCAAAGCCGTTTAGCTTAAGCATTTCAGACATAAAATTAACAACCGAAACTTCATCATCAACCAGCAAAATATGCTTTTGTGTGTTATTCGGCTGAACCACAAAATCTTTTCCATCGGTTTCTGCTGTCGAAGGCTTTTCTGCTACATTCGTAGTGGGGATAAACAGGGTTACTTCTGTATATTGCCCGACTTTTGAATCGACAATAAGATGCCCCTGCATATCATGCAAAACACCGTGCAATGCCGGCAACCCCATACCAACATTGCCCTTTTCCAGGCGGGTAGAATAAAAAGGAATAAAGATATTTTCCATGTCCTCAGGTTTAATACCATGACCATTATCCCGGACAGAAATAGCAATAAACTCCCCGGACAAAACTGCATGACACGAACTGCAATGCCCATTGTTAAGCGATTGAGTCCTTACCTGAATAAGCAGGTTACCCTGGCCTTGCATTGCCTCACTGGCATTTAAGGTCAGGTTCATTAACATCTGATGTAAGCGAACCGGATCAATATTAACAAACAGCTCGTCCGGCATATCAACCTGTACCGAAATACTGGCAGGTAAGGTAGACATCATAAATTTTGCAACATCCTGTATAACCAGAGCAATATCTATATTTTTGGGTTTGCTCGGTTCCGTTACACTGAATGCCATCATCTGACGAACAAGGTCACGCGCCTTCTTACCTGCAATAATAATTTCGCTTAATGAATCTTCCAGGTCACTGTTGTTGTATTGCTTTACATCTTCCAGTGCCAGATCGGCAAAACCCAGTATGCTCGCCAGCTTGTTATTAAAATTATGTGCAACCCCAGCCGTTAACTGGCTGACTGCATCTATTCGTCTGGCGATATTTACCTGTTTTTGTAAATGATGCTGCTCGGTTACGTTTCGTTTAATGGCAACAAAATGCGTTACCTCACCTTTTGCATTTTTTACCGGGGTAATACTTTGCTCTTCAAAGTATATTTTACCTTGACGGTTTTTATTCCACAGTTCACCACGCCATGTATTTCCTGATAAAATTGTTTCCCACAAGCTTTTGTAAAAGGCTGCACCTTGTTTACCCGAGCTTAAAAAACGGTGATTTTCCCCTTTTATTTCATCCAGCTTATAACCGGTCAGCTTTTCATAGGCACTGTTAATCCACTCTATATTGCCTTCCCTGTCGGTAATAACAATACCATCGGTCGTTGCAGCCAGTGCAGTCATCAATAGTTCAGGTAACAGCGAATCGCTTATAATTTTTTCTGTCATACAGATTCTGCCATTGCTGATGTAACACTTTCTCTTAATTCACTAGCAGTAAACGGTTTACGCAAAATACTTTTTACATTTAATAATTCTACAATTTCCAGGTAATCAAAGCGCCCGGAAATACCACCCCCACCCGATATTGCAATAATTGGCAACTCAGGTTGCTCTTTTAGTAACTGCATAATTAAATCGATACCGTGTTTTTCAGGCATAACAATATCGGTTATCAGCAAATCAATATTGTTGTTTCGGCATATGGACAAAGCCTGCACGCCATTTTCTGCATCAAGCAATTCGCTGTCTGACTTACCAAGAATTTTTTTAATCATTTTCCGGACAGATAATTCGTCATCCACTATAAGTATTTTACTCACCTGTTTAAAAACCTCTAAAAAAGCTCGACTTCGCCATCACTCATACTCTCCTGCGATACCGGCCGATTGGCGGTACCAGGCAGTTCAGCTGAAGCCAGCAAAGTTTGTTTAAGAAGGCTTAAATCATACTGCGCATCAGCCTGATGACTCACACTGCTAAAATTTTGTTCCATTGCCTGTCGTGAAACATCCGCAAAGCCTCTTAGTGCATCAATTCGCTTTAAGCTATGGCAAACAAGCTGGTTGGTCATATCTTCAAACTGCATGGACTGTAATGCCAGAGCCACATTCCGTGAAATCTCACTGGAAATTCCTGAAACAATCTGTAGCTCCCTGCTGACCTGTTCATTTGTGTTTTCAATTTCTATCATCATTTTTTCCATTTTGTCCTGTGTACTCAGGGTCAGACTCAGGTCACTGGATGCAATCCCGGCAATCGTTACCTTGGCAGTCTGCATGGTCTGTTCTATTTCTGCATAATTTTCGCGGATGCGCTCACTAAAGTGATTACTACGCAGTGACAGGTTACGAACCTCCTCGGCAACAACAGCAAAGCCACGGCCAGCTTCACCTGCTCTGGCTGCTTCGATTGAAGCATTGAGTGCCAGCAAATTAGTTTGCGAACTTATCGCATCAATTTCGCCAAGCAGTTTTTCAATGGACTGGATATTTTTATCAATAACATTCATGGCCTTAACCATTTGTTTACTGCCTTCGCCCATATCCTGGATGCTTTTGGTAAACATTGAAATTAACCCCATTGCTTCTGTACGAAAACTACTGTTTTTTTTATCCTCGTCTGTATTTTTGGTAACAAGGGAAATTAAATTGGTGACCACGCCAAGCTGGATGTTTGACTGCGACTCCAGCCCTTTAAAACTTTCTATAACACCTTCAATCGCATTCGCCTGAATGGATTTAATCTGTCCCAGTTCGTTTACCAGCATATCCAGCTGATTATTTTTTTCATTATCAAGCCCGTCCATTGCCTCCCTGTATTCAGACAAATGAGTTTCATACTGTTGTTCACATTGCTGTTTTATTTTATTTTCTGAAACAACCGAAGAGACTAGCAGATAATTAACCGCTAACAACCCGGCTATTCCTGCCAATATGAAAATCAGCGATAAATGTATCCCCTGGGTATTTATAAGGTTTGCTATAGCAACACTAAATGCTGCCATTGCAACCAGACCAGACAGCAGCACAGAGTTAAATTTTTCCCCAGCCAGTTGCTTTACCTGTTTAATACTTACCACGTTAAGCCTTTTTTGTTTTTTCTTTATACTTTTTAATGTCCAGCACCTTAATAAGCTCGTCTTTATCAATGGGCTTAGACAAACAAACTTCAGCACCCGCGGCCAGTATCTTGTTAATTTTTTCCTCTGACGGATAACCGGTCATTGCAATAACCCGCACATCGGAGGTCGTGGGTGTTAACTTGATTCGCTTACAAACACTAAAACCATCGAGCCCCGGCATCATTAAATCAAGCAGCACAACATCCGGTTCTTCTTCACGTATTTTCAGCCCTGCATCAAAGCCGTCTGTAGCAATATCCACCTCAAGATCATCAGAAAACTTGCCCAGCAGTTTTTGTAGGTAGCGGGCAAACTGCACATCATCATCGACGATTAAAACCGACATCTTAAGTTGAGAAGTCTGCTTTACCCGTAAACCCCGCTGGTTTGAAAAACGTTCTACCTCGCTAACCATAAAACGCCGATGGCCACCGGGCGTGGTTAGCGCCTGTAATTCACCTTTTTCTGCCCATAGCCTGACTGCGGCCGGTGAAACCATCAGCAGTTTTGCAACCTGCCCTGGGGTTAAGTATTCTTCCGTCGTTTTGTTCATTTTTTCCTCGTCCAGGCGATAAAGCCGCCCGATAATTGTCCATTACAAGTTAACTCTAGCATATTTTACGAAAATAGCGAATTTAGCGTTTTTTAAATAGTACTTAGGTTAATATTATTAAATTAATAAGCGATTTTATTGATTTTCACGATTTTTAATCTAGACTAAGTCTTATTCGTACCACTCCCCCTTATGTAAGGTGATTGTGCTGGCAGTTTCAAATGTACAAAAATGGTAGAAATATAAAATTCAACACATATACTCAATAAGCAGGTATCCAGTGGGTCAGGCACAGCAACAAAAATTCCAGGGAAGTATAAAAGTAAGTATGTTGCCCAAAATATACATTTTAGATGACGACCTTCAGTTCGCAGAACTGTTATCCGAAGTCGCCCGCTCTGCTGGCTGGTTAACAGAACATAAACAAAGTGCATCTGAATTTCTTAAGATGAGCCTGCCTGAAAATACCGTGCTGGTCCTCGACCTTAACATGCCGGAAATGGATGGCATTGAAGTTATCCGGGCTCTCGCTGAAAAAAATATTAAAGTATTACTGATTTTAATCAGCGGCTTTGATTCCAGAGTGCTGCATTCTGCCCAGCAACTCGCCGAAGCACATCATTTTAAAGTTATCACATGCCTTTCAAAGCCCATCCCTGTTAAGGAGTTCACAACAGTACTGGAACAAACACTGCCCTTTGTTGGTGGCTCAACAAAACAGGCAACGGCAAATAAATCCATCCCCCTCGATGAGCTTGAACAGGCTATCGAACAGCACCAACTTGTTTTACATTACCAGCCACAAATCAATATAAAAACCGGCAAACTTGAGGGAATGGAATCACTGGTTCGCTGGCAACACCCACAACGAGGTCTGATCTACCCAAATGATTTTATTGACCTGGCTGAAAAAAATAACTTAATCGACAGGCTAACGGACGAAGTTATCCGGCTTGCCGTTGAACAAAATAAAAAATGGCAATCTGTTGGTTTTAATGTTCCCATTTCCATCAACGTGTCGGCACAAAACATTACCAGTTTACATTTACCTGAACAGTTAAAAGATCTGACAGACAAACACGCAGTCACCGCGGAAAATATCACCTTCGAACTTACCGAAACTGCGGTGATGAGCCAGCTAACCTCCTCACTGGATGTACTAAACCGTTTAAGGATGAAAGGTTTTTCATTGTCGATTGATGATTTTGGTACAGGCTACTCATCATTAACCCATCTTTACCAGGCGCCGTTTACCGAACTTAAGATAGACCAGAAATTTATAATGAAAATGACATCAGATACTGAAGCATTAGTCATTGTAAAGATATGCATAATGCTTGGACAAATGCTGGGAATGAAAATTGTTGCCGAAGGTGTAGAAACACTGGAAATATGGAACGAATTACAGAACTTTGGGTGTGATGTCGCACAGGGTTTCCTGATAGCCAAACCAATGACGGCCGATAACATCTATGAATGGAGCAAGCATATAGATAAAAAGGAATGGTTAAATAAATGAGTTTCCCCCGACAAAATGTAAAACTTGCTGTTATCCTTTTGTTCCTTGCAATTACCTGCATCCCCACAAACACGAGTATTGCCGCAGACAACATAACAAAAAAAAATAATACGGTAAAACAAACAAGCATAACAGCGGTAGTAGTAAGCAACTTCCCACCGCATTATATGCTGGATAGCAATGGCAAACCACGCGGCTTTGCTATCGATACATTAAACGAAATTGCAAAACTGACAGATTTAAAAGTTAAATATATTGTAAAAAGTAACTGGGTCGATGCTGCAAGCACATTAAAAGCCGGTAAAGCCGACATAATTCCCAACATGGGCATTACCCGGAAAAGATTAGTGGATTTTAACTTTACCACACCGATAGAACTTTCAAATATTGCAATTATTACCCGCAAGGAATCAAATAACATTAACTCGCTTCAGGATATTAAAGGTAGAGTTGTCGGGGTTGTTAAATTTAATGTTGGAAAGAAAATTGCCAAAGAGCATGGCATTACATTTATACAATACAACCAGCCCGAAAGCGCATTAATCGGTTTGCTTTCAGGTAATGTTGATGCACTTATTTATCCCCAGGCTGTCATGTTAAATGTGGCACGCAAAAGCGGGCTGGATGCGCGCATTAAACTTGCAGAAAAGCCGTTAAAAATAATAAAAAGAGGCATAGCCGTAAATAAAAACAAAACCAAACTACTATCTAAACTGAATACCGCCATCATCAAGCTGGAAAAAACAGAGCGCTTCAAAGACATTTATATTAAATGGTACGGCAAACCAAACCCCTACTGGACAACACAAAAAGTTATTTATTATTCAGGATTAATCCTACTGTTTATAATTATACTGGCAATAGTCTGGCACTACCTGTCGCTGAACAAACTTAACAGACATCTTACCAAAACCATAGATGAACTTAAAAAATCAGAAGATGCGCTGCGTAAATCTTCGATATTGTTAAGCAATGTACTGAATTCAACACCAGACTGGATATTTGTAAAAGACACGCAACTAAAAATGATGTTATGTAATACAAACCTTGCAAAAGCTGTCGGCAAAACCCCTGAACAAATGATAGGCAACACAGATATAGAAAATGGCTGGGATCCTGAGTTAGTAAAAGGGGCACCCGAAAAAGGCATACGTGGTTTTGAAAATGACGATAAAAAAGCACTCAATGGTGAATTTGTTCATAACCCACACGACCCTGCCAATGTAGCAGGTGAAATCAGGATATTCGATACCCATAAACTACCTCTGCGTGACGCCGATAATAAAATAATTGGTGTACTGGGGATTGCCCGCGATGTGACGGATTACCAGTTACTAATTGATCAGATACGTGACAAGGAAATTGAACACCGCGAAATTCTAAACTCAATGAACGATGCCGTTATCAGTATTGATGAAACAGGAAAAATACTGACCTTTAACAAGGCTGCCAGTTCGATGTTTGGTTATGAAGTTGACGAGGTTCTTTACAAAAATGTACGCATGCTAATGGGCGCTCCACATGCAGACAATCATGACCAGTATATAAAAAATTATATCGAATCTGGCCAGACGCATATTATTGGTATCGGCAGAGAAGTGGAAGGCCTTCGCAAGAACGGTGAAGTTTTTCCAATACGGCTTTCTGTTTCTGAATTGCCCCCCGGCAAAAATAACAAGCGTCGCTTTATTGGAACCTGTTCTGACATCAGCGAATACAAACAACAGGAACTACAACTACGCCGCAGTCAGAAAATGGATGCTGTTGGAAAACTTACCGGTGGCATTGCGCATGACTTTAACAATATCCTGAGCATTATTGTTGGCTATACAGAACTACTTACCCTAAATAATAATAACAATCCGGAAATTGAACGGTATGCAAAAGAAATTAAGCGTGCCAGTGAACGTGGCACAAAGCTTACACGCAAACTGCTCTCTTTTTCAAAACAACGAACACCTGTTACAAGTGTCGTAAACATAAATAATATATTAAACGAAACACAGGATATGCTGAAAAAAGCACTGACTGCACGTATTGAACTTGAACTGATTACAGAAAAAGATCTCTGGCCTGTACA
>JALTLP010000287.1 GCA_027001895.1 Chromatiales bacterium
TTTTGAACCAACGACCTTCGCCCGGTTCTATAAAAGCTGAGACCGACGAGCTACCAGGTTATTCGGGTAAAATTCAGGCATAAAAAAAACCGGTTTATAAATAAACCGGTTTCTTAATATTTGGTAGCGGGGGCTGGATTTGAACCAACGACCTTCGGGTTATGAGCCCGACGAGCTACCAGGCTGCTCCACCCCGCATCAGAAGGAGCGCATTGTAATGGTGTGTCGAAAAATTGACAAGTCATTTCGCACCTATTTGGACTTAAATTTTAATTTAATCGAACGAATCTGGCCTACAACGGACTAATGTTATGGTAAGGGCAAACACTGCATTTTGCAGAGAAAAGCTGAAAAAATAACCAAAAAAGACTAAAGAACTGCGTTTTTAACCCGATATGTTAAAGTACGCCTTTAAAATTATAATTAACCAAACTATCCGCAATTTAAGGAGTATTAGTTTATGAATACACAGCGTCGAACCTTTTTAACGGCCTCTATGGCTGCAGGGACTGTCGCCGTTGCCGCCAGTGCCGGGCTTCTTGTGCCCAGCACCGTGCTAGCAGCATGGCCTGCAAAAGCTTTTGAAGCCAAAAAGCTTGATGTGGCAATGAAAGAAATTATCGGTACAACAAAAGCAGCTGACAGCAAAGATATCGTGGTTGAAGCACCTGATATTGCAGAAAATGGAGCTGTGGTCTCTGTAACCGTTAAGTCCAAAATTCCAAACACAGAATCAATTTCACTGTTTGTACCCGTTAACGCATTTCCATTATCAGCCAGTTATAAAATTGCTGCTAATACTGACGGATTTGTTACAACCCGCATCAAAATGGCAAAAACATCTGATGTTTTCGCATATGTAAAAGCCGGTGGCAAATTGTACAAAGCTAAAAAAGCCGTAAAAGTAACACTCGGTGGTTGTGGCGGTTAATCTGCGACAAATAATTAGCGAATAATATTTAGAGGAATTAATAATGGCTAAAAAGAAAATGAAAATACGTGCCTGGGTCGATGGCGGTAAAGCAACGGTTAAGGCAATTATCTTCCACCCCATGGAAACCGGCTTACGCAAAGATAAAGCATCTGGTAAGAAAATCCCACCTCACTATATAACTGAAGTTAAATGTGAGCATAACGGCAAATCAGTCTTAACCTGTTACTGGGGTCCGGGCGTATCAAAAAACCCTTTTGTATCATTCCGATTTAAAGGCGCTAAATCTGGCGATAACCTGAAAATCTCATGGGTAGACAATACCGGGGATAAAGGTAGTAAAGAAGCTAAAATCGGCTAGATATTTTTAGCACGCTTCTAAAAAAACACGCCTTTCTGGCGTGTTTTTTTATGCCTGAAATATTTCTGCTAGCACAACACTCTCAATAAAATTAAGGCATAAAAAAACGGATGCCGAAGCATCCGTTTTTATTTCCTGAATTTAAACCCGATTAAGGCTTAATGTACAGGTAGCCACGCTGCTCAAGGTGAGCAATCTGAGCTACACCTGAAGGAACGATTTCTGCATTTTCGTTGATTTTGTTTTTATTGATTTTTTTACCACGAATAGTGTTTGCACAAATCTGGAACTTAACACCACGGTTAGCAAGAGAAGCAATAGTGTCAGTAAAGTTATAAACCTTACCTTTCTTGTTTTTCTTACCCATTGAACCTTCAACTAATGCGAAAGCACCACTACTGTGAGTTACAACAATAATGTCAAGGTTCTTGTCACCAACAGCGTTAAGGTGGTTTTTTACATTACGTAAAGCACCTGTAGCAGTATGGATATTGTTAACATGGTAAACAACTTTTTGCTTGTCGTAACCATTTTTTGCTGTACCCGCTTGAACAGCAGATACTGATAAACCGATTAGTGCAGCAGCAAAAACCAGCGCTTTAGTCATTGATAATTTCATTTAATTCTCCTCCAGGTTTTACAACCTATATTTAAAATGCTTGTGTTATTTCTAACACGATTATTACAACAAATATCTATCCCTGATGTAAACAACTTTGTCCCTTCTCTTCCAAATACTTATACCGTAGTAATAAGTTGTTTGAAACCTTTTTGATACCAACAATCAGAACAGTGCATATTGCATATTTTAGATTATTAGTATTTTATAAATTAAGCATGTTCCTCGTTATTCTCATAGCGCCGTAGCTTGCGCCACAGTGTCGTTTTATCGATGCCTAAAACCTTGGCCACTTTGGTTTTTTTGCCTTTAAAACAATTAAGAACATGGCTTATATACTCCTGTTCCAGCTCCACCAGCGACACAAATTGATCATTTGAGAATTGCAGTACCTTACCTGACTCAGCAGACGCATCCTCCTCAGATTGCCAGTTAAGAATCGGGCCATCAGCAAGGATGATACTGCGTTCAACCGCATTTCTCAGCTCACGCACATTGCCCTTCCATTTTGCCTTACATAAACGATGTAAGGAGGCACTGTCAAAGCCCTGCACCTTGCGGTTGTATTGCCGACTAAACTCTGTAACAAAAGAATCAACCAGTGCAGGAATATCTTCCCGACGCTCTTCAAGTGACGGTACGGTTACGGACACCACGCTTAAACGGTTATAAAAATCTGTTCGTAATTTACCGGATTGTAATAACTCATCAATATCTTCGTTACTTGCCGCAATAATCCGAACATTAACAGGAATCCTGTTACTACTACCAACTCGCTGGATAAATTTTTCATCAAGTGCTCGCAGTAATTTAATCTGCATATCATCAGAGATATTTCCAATCTCATCAAGGAACAGTGTTCCACCATTTGCCTGCTCAACCAGGCCTTTCATATTTAATGTTGCATCATTCACACCTTTCTGGATATGACCAAACATCTCCCGCTGAAAAACCGTTTCATTAATACGGCTACAATCAACCCGGATAAATGATTCCTGCTTTCTGGGACTGTGATCATGAAGTGCATTCGCCACCAGCTCCTTGCCGGTTCCAGGTTCACCAACAATAACTGCACAGCAGTCAACATTTGCCAGCTTATCAATAGTATCAAACAGGGTTTTCATCACCTGAGTATCACCAATTAAACCAAAACGGTTACGCCTGGAACCCAGACGACGCTTTAGTAGTTTATTTTCGTTGTTGATCTGGGTTGATTTAATTGTTCGTTCTATCATTAATTGCAGTTCGTTAAAATCGAACGGCTTTTTAATAAAATCACTGGCACCGCGCTTCATCGCTTCAACTGCATTTTCAACCGATGAATAGCCTGTCATTACCAGCACAGGAATATCAACGTCAATCTGGCGTAATTCACTGAGTAATTCAAAACCGGTCATGCCTGGCATACGTAAGTCTGTAATAACAATATCTGCGCCAATTTGTGAAAACTTTTTTAAACAGGTTTCTGCATCAGTAAAAACCTGACAGGCATAACGAGCATTATCGCAATTACGCTTCATTACCTTGCCGGTAATAACATCGTCGTCAACAAACATGATTCGTAGTGAATTATTTGACATACACGGCCTCAGAAGTTGTTGTATCATTATTTTCTTCAGAAGTACCAGGGATTACTTCTTCGTTTACCAGTTCCTTTTTTGTATCTATCGATATAATCGCCTTAACCGGTAAAACAACGCTAACCTTAACACCGGTAGGTTTTACCTTTTCAATATTAATCGTTCCGCCATGTCGTTTAACAATGCCGTAGCTGACAGACAAACCTAACCCTGTTCCCTCGCCTTCCTGCTTGGTTGTAAAGAACGGATCAAAAACTTTTGTAACATTATTGTTATCAATGCCTTTGCCGTTATCCAGCACTTCGATAACAACAAACTCGTTATTAATCGAAGCAGATATAAATATATTGCTGTTTTCCGGTGATGCCTGGATTGCATTCAGAATAATATTAACTAGTACTTGTTGCAGCATACCAGGATCCCCCACCATACTTAATGGTGAATGTACCTGGGTAACAAGATGAATCTGGGCTGTTTCAAAACGGTGATGTAAGAGTGATAATGTTTCATTTAATAGTTCACTCATATCAAATTCTTTAAACTGTGGTTCATTTTCCCTTGCAAAATTCAGTATGCCCTGGACAATATTGGCACATCGTCTAACTTCAGTTTGTAACAGCGCCATATCACTTGCTGCCTGTGGATTTTTTCCTTTAATTTCATCTTCAACCAGACCAGCAAGAGAAGTTATATTCATCAACGGGTTGTTGATTTCATGCCCAATACCTGCAGCTAACTGACCGATTGCAGCCAGACGCTCTGACTGGCAAACAGCACGTTCAGCTTTATCTCTTTCAGCTTCTGCCCGCTCCAGACAGGACACCAGATAATTAAAAGCCCGGCCAGCATAACCAATTTCATCTTTGGCATTGGCATCATAACGCACAGAGTGTTCTCCATCGGCATAACGGGTAATAATACTGGCAAGTGACTGTACCGGTTTTGCCAACTGAAATGCAGCCCACACGGCAACGACCAGACTGACCCCAAGTAACAGCACCAGCAACATCCAGATGGAATTGCGCATGTTTTTAATCGGTGCCAGAACAAAATCACTGGCGACTTCAATAACAATAAGCCAGCGTGTGTCTTTGTTTGGATAGGGTTTTACGTTTCGATAAAAATACATACGTCCATCGTCTTTAAACAATGAACCATAATCGGTTGAATTTCTAACTTTAGCCCATTCCTCTGCAGACAGTTCTCTTGAAAAACGATACTGACTCCCAACCTGATTGGCAAACCGCCAGGATGGATCTTTGTGATATAAGTAGATACCATCCCGATCCGCGACATCACTGACTTCAACAATATAAGCTTTACCCGGATAACCACCTAATGCCGCTTCCATGGTTGAGTCAACCCGCTGCCCCCACATGTTAACAATCAATACGCCTTCAACCTGTCCAAGCTCGTCCTTGATTGGTACAGAATAACGTACCATTGCCGGACAAAAGTCTGCACCCGGTACAACTTGTCCCAGCTCAAAGTTAGACATCACGACATTTTGTTTGCCCTGAATGGCTTCCCTGAAAAAAGGCCGGGATGACTGGTTGGCAATATACATTCGGTGCGTTTTTTCGTCGAAGCGTTTTGCCGGAATCGGTTTACCTTCTTTAACCTTTACCAGAGTCTTACCATTATTATCAAGAAACCGAAGTGCCTGTATACTGGTTACCGAGTGCTGATAATTAAGAAAAAACTGTTCAAGTTGCTCTGCACGCTTTTTATAAAGTTTTGGATTTTTTTGGTAGGCAGACAACGAATTGCTTGATGCAAAATTGCGGACAGCCGGTACTCTGGCCAGACCATTCGCAATTGCTTTTTGGCTGTTAAGAATAAGCTCCACTTCACCGGCCATTTTATCCAGTGTCGTTTGCAGTTCAGCCTCTGTGCGCTGGGTTATTTCAACTTCCATACGCTCAACCACGCCGAACAATAAGACAAGCAAGGGAATACTTGTTAGCAGTGAAAAGGCGAGAAAAAATTTAATTCTGATCGACATAGCTCTAGGCAATAAGTTGCAATATGCAACAAGTGTAACAACTCTGTAGATTGATTAGAAGTTGAGCAAAACAATCATCATTAAATAATTGCATTTTGCAAAAAAAAGAGAAATATTTTTTATGTTACAATGACTTACGATTTAGAATATGTCTAATCAAATGTCGGTACAAGAAAGATGGAAACGCAAATACAGCAAATAAACTGATAAATATCGCGTAAAACTCCCAATCCTGGTGATGAGTAACGCCCATTTCCTTTTTTTCCAGTCCCCATGCAAGCAGAACGGACAACATGGCATAGCCAAGCCATTCGACCAGCCGCATCCATTCTTTTTTTTCAGCACCAGCAGCCGATGAATAAACAAGGAAGAATTTTTCGCTAATCCACGGCAAGTTTGCCGCTATAAACGAAAATAAGAGTAATAGAATGATACTGCTTTGCATAACCGCAGTTTACAGATATTAGCTGGCGGAAACCACCTTCAAGCACAAACTCAGCAGAGAATCCGGGAATAAGCCAATCATCAGCACGAAGATAGCGTTAAGGCTAATCAGCACAGACATATCCCTGGAACAGCCAACCGGCTCCGTTGCTTCAGGCTTGTCAAAATACATAATCTTGATAACACGCAGGTAATAAAATGCGCCGATAATGGAAAACACCACACTTGCAACCGCTAACCAGACCATATCTACCGCAACCACTTCCTGCAAAACCGATAACTTGGCCCAGAAGCCGAGGAACGGAGGCACGCCTGCCATCGAAAACATCAACACCAACATTAAGAACGCATACCACGGGCTGCGTTCATTCAGGCCTTTGAAGTCTTCCAGCTTTTCAGCTTCAAAACCCTTGCGGCTAAGCAATATAATCATACCGAATGAACCCAGTGACATTAACGTATAAGCAATTGTGTAAAACATGGAAGCAGACACACCTGCCTGGGTACCGGTAACAACACCGAGCATTAAAAAACCAATATGCGAAATGGTGGAATAGGCCAGCATGCGTTTGATATTAACCTGTGCAATAGCAACGATATTACCAACTGCTAGTGACATCAGGATAAGAAGAATTAAAATATCCTGCCACTGGGCAATAACTGAACCCAGCCCGTCAATCAGCAAGCGCATAAGCATGGCAAAAGCAGCCAGCTTTGGAGCCGAACCAATAAAGAGTGTAACGGCTGTAGGTGCACCGTGGTAAACATCCGGCACCCACATATGAAACGGTACAGCGCCGAGCTTAAAGGCAATACCAATCAGTAAAAACACAATACCAAATACCAGTACCAGCTTGTCGCTTAGTTGAGCAGCTTGCTGACTGATAGTCGCAAGATCGAGACTGCCGGTTACACCGTAGATCATCGACATACCATATAAAAGCATACCGGATGCGATTGCGCCCAGAACAAAATATTTCATCGCCGCTTCCGATGCAATTGCCGAATCACGATGCATCGCCACCAGCGCATATAAAGACAGAGAAAGCAGTTCAAGCCCAAGATAAATTGTCAGGAAGTTATGTGCAGAAATTAAGATCATCATACCAAGGACTGCAAACAGACCCAGCACGTAAAATTCACCTTTAAATAACCCTCTGTCTTTTAAATAATCTCTGGCATATAAAAAGACTGTGAAAGTTGCTGTATAAATAGCTATTTTGAGTACATCGCCGATACCATCACGAACAAAGGTGTCACTAAAAGTAAGCATCGGGCTTGTTGAGAAGCTTGCAACAGTAATCAGTACCGCGATAACCAGGGTGGCTTGCGACAGCATATAGGTTGCACCACGGTTAGTTTTGTTCAGAAACAGGTCTGTGACAAGGATAATGCAGGCCATTGACAGAATAAATATTTCTGGCAGAGCTGGCATTACATCAGGTATTTGAAAATTCATTATCTTTATCTCTTAAACAAAATCATTACTAAAGTTTGGATTGCATAACATGTTGCAATAAATTTTCTACACTTGGTTCCATCACTTCAAGTAACGGTGCAGGGTATAAACCAAAGAACAACACAGCAACGGCCAGAACACTTAAAATCAGTGCTTCACGCAAATTTATATCGGTTAAAGCAGCAACCTTGTCATTAGCAACATCACCAAACAACACTCGTTTAACCATCCACAAGGTATAGGCAGCACCAACAATCAGTGTTATCGCTGCTAAAAAAGCAAACCAGAAATTCGCTTTAAAGGCACTCAGAATAACCATAAACTCGCCAACAAAACCTGATGTACCCGGCAAGCCAGCATTAGCCATCGAAAACAGTACCATAAAGGCGGCAAACACAGGCATGGTATTGACGACCCCGCCGTAATCTGCAATTTGTCGTGAATGCATACGGTCATACATTACACCAACGCACAGGAACATTGCGCCAGAGATAAAACCATGCGAAATCATCTGCACGATACCACCTTCAATGCCCATTACAGCACCCGACATATTTGCATCTTTACGAGCAATTGCGAAAATAATAAAAAACCCCAGAGTAACGAAGCCCATATGGGAAATCGAAGAATAAGCAATCAGTTTTTTCATATCCTGCTGTGCAAGTGCAACAAAGCCGATATAGACAACAGCAATTAACGACAGCGAAATCATTAACCAGTCAAGTATGCCACTTGCATCAGGCGTAATTGGCAGAGAAAAACGCAGAAAGCCATAAGCACCCAGCTTTAACATAATCGCCGCCAGGATTACCGAGCCACCGGTTGGTGCTTCTACGTGCGCATCCGGCAACCATGTATGTACAGGAAACATAGGCACTTTCACCGCAAAGGCCAGTAAAAATGCGATAAAAATAAGAATCTGTGCCTCTATACCAAGTTTAAAGGTATGGAAATCAAGAATTTCAAAACTGCCCGACTTAACCGCGAGATAAAGCAAAGCAATCAACATAAATACTGAACCAAAAAAGGTATACAGGAAGAACTTGATAGTTGCATATACCCGGCGTGGCCCACCCCAGATACCGATAACGATAAACATTGGGATCAACATCGCTTCCCAGAACACGTAAAAGACGGCTGCATCCAGTGCTGCAAATACGCCTATCATTAAACCTTCCATAATCAGGAAGGCGGCCATGTATTGTGCAACACGGGTTTTAATAACTTCCCAGCCAGCCAGCACGACCAGCATGGTTGTAAAAGTTGTTAAAAGAATTAATGGCATTGATATGCCATCAACACCCAGATGGTAATTTATTTTAAATCTTTCAATCCATGAAATATTTTCAACGAACTGCATGGAAGCCAGCTGTGTATTAAACTCGGTATACAGTGGTAAAGAAATCAGAAAAGTAGCTATAGCAACCACCAGCGTTAAGACTTTTGCTTCCACCGCATTTTTATCACTACCCGTTGCTAACACCAGCATCCCGCCAACGATGGGTGTCCAGATAACTAAACTTAATAAGGGCCAATCCATAAACATTTAAAACAACCTTTATTTATAATAACGGGTATACAAAAATAATAAGCAAACCACATAAGCCGGCAATCATTGCAAATGCATAGGTGTAAAGATAACCGGTTTGCATACGACGCATAATTAATGAGAACCAGCCAACTGTTTTAGCCGAACCATTAACAATTAAGCCATCAATTAACATCGCATCAAAATACTTCCACAAAAACTTACCCAGTCCACGACTACCACCAGCAAAAACAATTTCGTTAAAGCGGTCAAAGCCGTATTTATTAACCAGCACGGTATATATTAAAGAAAGTCGTTGTTGAATTAAGCCTGGAATTTCCGGGCGCTTCATATACAGGAACCATGCTGTAAACACACCAGCTGCCGCAAACCAGAATGGCAGAGTTGAAAGCGAATGCAACATCATACCGAATGGGCTATGAAATTCTTTTGCAAGCTCGCCCAACACATCATGTTGTGGCAACACAAAAATGGCATCCCCAAAAAAATTACCAAAGGCCATATCGCTAACATACATATAACCAATAACAACAGACGGGATAGCCAGTAAAATAAGTGGCAGCGTTACTACCCACGGAGTTTCATGTAAATGAGAACGAGTATGTTCATCCATACGTTCTTTACCATGGAAAACTAAAAAGTACATACGGAAACTGTACAGTGCAGTGATAAATACACCAGCAAGTACCGATGCATAAGCAAAACTGTGTCCTGGTGTACTAGAATGTGCGACAGCTTCGATTATAGAATCTTTAGAGAAGAAACCAGCAAAACCCGGTGTTCCGATTAATGCCAGTGAACCAATTAATGAAGTAATCCATGTGATCGGCAGATATTTTCTTAAACCGCCCATCTTGCGCATATCCTGTTCATGATGCATGGCAATAATGACCGAACCGGCACCAAGGAACAACAGGGCTTTAAAGAAAGCATGTGTCATCAGGTGGAACACCGCCGCACTGTATGCAGATGCGCCTAGAGCAACCGTCATATAACCAAGTTGTGACAAGGTTGAATAAGCAACGACACGTTTAATATCATTTTGTACCAGCCCAAGCAGCCCCATAAAGAATGCTGTGATTGCACCGATGGTCATTACAAAGGTTAATGCGGTGGTAGACAGTTCAAACAATGGCGACATACGTGCCACCATAAAGATACCCGCTGTTACCATGGTTGCGGCATGTATTAATGCAGAAATAGGTGTCGGGCCTTCCATTGAATCGGGTAACCAGACATGCAAAGGTACCTGAGCTGATTTGCCCATTGCACCGATAAATAAAAGGATACATATAACAGTGATAACCGACCACTGTGTATCCGGGATAATAGACATGGTTAAGGTATTTACTTTATCAACATCACCAAAAACTGTTGCATAATCAAGACTGCCGAAATACATTAACACCGCTGCAATACCAAGAAGAAAACCAAAGTCACCTACACGGTTTACCAGAAATGCTTTAAGGTTTGCATAAATTGCAGTTGGCTTTTTATACCAGAAACCAATTAACAGGTAAGACACAAGACCTACCGCTTCCCAGCCAAAGAATAACTGCATAAAGTTATTAGACATAACAAGCATAAGCATGGAGAAAGTAAACAGGGCTATATAACTGAAGAAACGCTGATAACCATCATCATCATGCATATAGCCAATGGTATAGATATGCACCATTAACGATACAAAAGTAACCACGACCATCATCATCGCAGTCAGCTTGTCAATCAAAAAACCAACTTCAAAACGGATACCATCACTCACCATCCAGGTATAAACGGAACCATTAAAAATTTCACCGTTTTCAATAACAATATTATTAAATACAACAAGTGACAGGACGCAGGCTATCGCCACGCCTGCAATTGCAGCGATATGCGCACCGGTTCGGCCAACCACCTTGCCAAACAAACCGGCAATAATTGAACCGATAAGTGGTGCCAGCACTATCCAAATATAAACTGTTTGCATATCTTCAAACACAATAAGAGCCCTTTAAACCTGTAACTATTTAACCATTGAGCGAATCAAGTTCTTCAACATTAATTGTTCGCTTGTTTCTAAACAACACAACAAGAATCGCCAGACCAATTGCTGCTTCTGCAGCAGCAACGGTTAATATAAAGAATACAAAAACCTGCCCCGCCACATCGCCAAGGTAATATGAAAAAGCAATAAAATTGGTATTAACTGCCAGCAACATTAATTCTATCGACATTAAAATAATGATAATATTTTTTCGGTTAAGAAAAATGCCGGCCACACTAATGCTGAACAGTATCGCACTAAATATTAAATAATCTGATAATGGCATTTTATATTCTCTTTAAATAAATACTTTATAAACTACTTTTTAGCTTCGCTCTGCATCTCGACAACACGCATGCGGTCAGCACGTTTAACAGCAATCTGTTCAACCGGATCCTGTCGTTTTGTGGTCGGACGACGACGATGAGTTAAAGCAATGGCCGCAATAATTGCGACAAGTAAAATAACCGAAGCAATCTCAAACGGGTAAACATAAACCGTGTACATCACACTGCCCAGCTCACGAATATTGCTGTAATCGGCCGCGTGTCTGGCGGGCTCTGCAAATTGTTCTAAACCAAAATGT
>JALTLP010000288.1 GCA_027001895.1 Chromatiales bacterium
AAGCATTGTCTGAAGATGTTGATGGTTTAATCGAAGCACATAAAGTATTGCTGCTTAATCTGGAAGATGCCAGAAAATATTTCCAGATGATAGAAACTGACAGTCGTCACCTTAGCAGTGAACTTGCAAGGGTGAGGCAGCTTAGTATTACCGATGAACTGACCGGTCTGCCGAACCGGCGTGCTTTTATGCGTCGGCTTGAAGATGAAATGGGCCGCGCCCAGCGTTACAATTTTAATCTTGCACTTGCTATGGTTGACCTTGATTACTTCAAACAGGTGAATGATAAGTATGGCCATCCGGTCGGTGATGAAGTATTAAAGTTTTATGCTAATAAATTGTTTACTATTTTTCGGCAGCATGATCTTGTGTGTCGTTATGGTGGTGAAGAATTTGCAGTGTTATTTCCAAACACCAGTGAAGCTGGTGCATTGGCAGCTATAAATAAAGTCAGGGATAAAGCACAGCACAGTTTTATTGAAGACGGACATATTCAGATACGATTGCCATCTTTTTCTGCCGGTCTAACCATGTTTGCTGTCAGCGATAATTCAGCAACAATGATAAACCGAGCCGATGAAGCGCTTTACAGTGCAAAAAGTAATGGCCGTAATCGTACCGAGGTTATTTATACTTCAGATAACGAAGTTATGGACAAAACAGAATAGCCTGAATAGTGCGGCTGTTAATCCATTAACTTGCGCAGTTCATCACGGTCAAACCACCAGTTGTCTTCAACAATGGCGCCAATAACTAATGACAATCTTGGTAGAAATTTTTCCGGCTCGTTAAGTTCCAGTTTAAGTCGCCAGATATCCAGTTCTTTCTGAGACTTGACGCCGCTGTGCAGTTCCGCAACTTTAACAAGCACATTACGTGTTAAAAAAGAAAGACTTTCATGTTCTTCATCGGTTGCGCGAAGGTCAACGACATATTGTGCAACAATTGCGGCAACGGCTGCACCATCTGCATTCGATGGCATCTCGTCGATTAAATGCGTCATTACCGCGAACGACGTTTCCGGGCTGATTGGAAAGCTAACCGCCAGCCAGGCTGCCTGGCCAAGTGCAATGATGGATGCGGGTTGCTCTGCCTGGTATAAAACAATCAGTGCTTCAACTGCATCCTGCCAGGACTGATGTTGCATAAATACATTAAAAGCTTCGCGGGCAACCTTCCAGGCATCTTCGCCACGCTTTAATCCAACGAGAGCCTCAGCAACATTGAGTTCAAGTAATGCGCGGTCACGCGGATGTGTTTCTTCTGGCAATTCTTCAATATGTTGCAGATAGGTTGCCAGTTTTTGATTCAGCAATTCGCTGGTATTTTCATTGGGTGCGGTGATGGCGGGCGTTTGATTGTCCTGAGAACTCATGGGGTTAAACCTGATGTCGTTTAAAGAAGTGGCGTATTATACGGCTTGTAAAATGTTGCAACAAATAATATTGCTAAATTTATCCATATTGTTTGCCTGGTGCTTTTAAAAAGCAGGGATATCAACCATAATTTAAATATTACAATTAAAAAGGATATTCAATGGGTGAGCACAATGTAATTTTAATCCGGTTGGGTCTTGCCTTGTTAGCCGGTGCAATCATCGGCCTTGAGCGCGCCTTTCATGGTCGGCCTGCCGGCTTAAGAACACACAGTCTGGTCTGTGTTTCATCGAGTTTATTAATGTTGTTAACGGCATTTCAGTGGGAGCTGTTGGTGGGTGCGCCGGTTGAAACGATTCGTGTCGACCCAACCCGGATGGGGCAGGGCATTATGACGGGCATCGGTTTTCTGGGTGCCGGTGTTATCATGCGTGAGAAGCTGACTATTCGCGGTTTAACAACCGCCGCTTCAATATGGATGACGGCAGCCATTGGTATATTAATAGGTATGGGTTTTTTCAGTGCCGGTTTTTTTGCAACCTTTATGACGCTGATTATTCTCGGTGCATTCGGTGTTATTGAACGTAAAATGCCAACACGGCATTTTGGTCGGTTAATTGTAAGTTTTAAACGCCAGGATATAATGGAACGCGATGCTTTGCTCCAGTTTATTCATTTACACCATATTCGTGAATCAAATTTAAGTTATAACCTTGATAATGAAACAAACCTGTTTCAGTATCAGATGACCATCTATGCTTATGACAACAGTGCATTTCATAAACTGTCGAATGCTTTAATGGAGAACGATAAAATTAAAGAGTTTAGTATTGTGCCGACAGGGGATTAAGTTATTTTTTTAGTGGTTTATTCTTCGCTTGTCATTGCGAGCGCACAGAGTGAGCGCGGCAATCTTGTTACAAATCAAAAAAACAGATTGCTTCGTCGTTTCACTCCTCGCAACGACAAAAAGGGTCATTGCGAGCGCACAGAGTGAGCGCGGTAATCTTGTTACAAATCAAAAAACAGATTGCTTCGTCGTTTCACTACTCGCAACGACAAAAAGGGTTATTGCGAGCGCACAGAGTGAGCGCGGCAATCTTGTTACAAATCAAAAAACAGATTGCTTCGTCGTTTCACTCCTCGCAACGACAAAAAGGGTCATTGCGAGCGCACGAAGTGAGCGTGGCAATCTTATTTTTTGTTTAAAAGCATTTCGCCTTGCGCTAACGTGCTTTAGGCGAGTTTACTTTCTTGTAGCAATAAGATTTAAAGAATATTGATTTTTATATCTTGGGTAACATTTTCAGGCTGGTTTTCTAGCCCCGAAAAAAATAATATTAATATCCAGCCTGTTTCCCTTGTCGGTTTTTAATGTTTTAATTTGTTCCAGATGCCTGGTTCTGAATCGTGATAATTGCATGGCATCAAGCTGATTAACAAAACCACGCAGGCTGCTATTCATTATCATTTCCCAATAGTCATTATTAAAGTTATTGGTAATGGCCTGCATTATCTTTTCTTTGTCGGGCATATGTCGGTTGAGGTTTGATTATTTTATGTATCAGTATATACAAAAAATGATTTAACCGGTATTTTCATACAGAGGGAACTAATATTTAATTTTTAAGTCCCTTTAAAACAATAACGAAAATTATAAGGC
>JALTLP010000289.1 GCA_027001895.1 Chromatiales bacterium
TGGCAAGGCAAAATTACTTGCTTTACCGTTTATCGACAATAACGAAGTACCGGATGATGAGTATCCGTTCTGGATGAACAGCGGCCGGGTGGTGGAACACTTCCATACCCGCACACGTACCGGCAAGGTAGGCAATATAAATAAATTTAGCCCAACGCCTTATATGGAAATGAACCCGGACTCGGCAAAAGAATTAGGTATTGTGCATGGTGGTTATGCACGTTTAACGTCACGTCGTGGTGACGGTGTTGTAATGGTACAGCTTACCCAACGGGTACCGCCGAATATGGTATTTATTCCGTTTCATTTTCATGAATGTGCAAACCGTTTATCACTGGGTTTACTGGACCCGCATTCACGACAGCCTGCGTTTAAACAATGTGCGGTAAAAATAGAAGCGGTAATCGATCAGCAGGCTGCTGCAATACGCAATAAAGAAGCAAGGGCTTTTTAGATAAATTAGTTTAACCACAACGAACACGAAGGACACAACGAAAAGATTAGAAGTATATGACTATAAAAAGTTATTTAATGATTCGATGTCCTATACAGAATAAATACTTTTTTATTTTAACAAGAAAGTAATATTTTTTTCGTTGTGTCCTTCGTGTTCGTTGTGGTTTATATCTTAGGTATATCAGGAAAATTAGATGTTTAAAGTACGTAAAGACGAGCCGCACTATGCTTATTTGCCAGACGCAAAGGCACCGCCGACAAATCAATATGGTAAAAAAATAGATTTATCTGTCGAGCATAAAGAACTCACCGGTAAAAGTCTGAATATCAATGGCGATTCATCGGTAAGTGATAATCCGGATCGTTACAAGCAACATGGTTTTTATTTTAATGCAGATAACTGCATATCCTGCCATGCCTGCGAGTCTGCCTGTAGCGAAAAAAATAACCTGCCACCTTATCTAGCCTATCGTGCAGTGGGTTATGTTGAAGGTGGAACGTATCCAAGCTATACCCGTTTAAATATATCCATGGCATGTAATCATTGCGATAACCCGGTTTGTTTAAAAGGTTGCCCAACGCGTGCCTATACCAAGTATGCAGAGTACGGTGCGGTGTTACAGGATCCGGATATCTGTTTTGGTTGTGGTTATTGCACCTGGGTGTGTCCGTACAATGCACCACAACTGGATATGGAAAAAGGTCACGTACATAAATGTAATATGTGTGTGGACCGTTTAGAGGCCGGTTTAAAACCTGCCTGCGCTTCAGCTTGTCTGGCCGGAGCGCTGGACTTTGGTGTGATAGAAACCACGCCAGAAAATCGTGATCAGTTAAAAACGTCTATTCCAGGGTTTCCTACCACGGACATCACCAATCCCAATATTCGTTTTCAGCAAACAAAAACATTGCCACGTGATATGTCACGGACTGATGCAACAGCTTTAAAGTATCATCGTAATGATGAGACCGGTGAATATGAACCGATGGTGGATGAGCAGCGCAAATCAACCGACAAGTCCTGGAACCTGAAAAAATTACTCGGTTCACATGAGAACGCACATATCGCATTTACCTTAAGTGCTCAAACCGTTATTGGTGCATTTTTTATTTATTTATTTGCACAGTATTTTGGTGAAAGTACCGGTTATATCGAATTCGCCTCGGCATTAAGTAATACCTATCTGCCACTTATGTTAACCATGCTGGGCTTGCTCAGTTTTGGTATGGCCAAACTTAATTTACACCTTGGCCGACCACATCGTTTTTATCGTGGTTTTTATAACTGGCGTTTGTCACCGGTAAGCCGCGAGATTGCCGGCGTTTCGTTGTTCTTTGCTGGCATTGCTGGTTATGCCCTGTTTGCTTATTTTGATAATGGTTTTACAAACTTTATGGCGGCATTGTCTGGCTTGGCTGCAGTTATTGGTGGTGTTGGCGGTTTTTATTATATGTATAAACTGTATCGCATTCCTGCGCGGCCTTTCTGGAACCACTGGCAGACCGCAAGCAGTTTTGTTGGCAGTGCCTTAACACTGGGAGGCTTGTTGTTAATGCTGGTAACCGGGTTAACTTATGGATTTGAATATACAGGTGCTGTTACCGCTTTTACCAGTAAGCTAATGTTGTCTGGTTTATTACTTGAAGCTATCGGGCTTATTTTTCATGCAAGGGATATGAAACGCAGCCGTAGTGAAGGTGCCGTATCGCATTATGAACAAACAACCACCTATGGTAAGTCTTACCTGTTCAGAAACTTTTTACTGACATTTAATATTATTGCCGTTGGTCTGGTGAGTTTTTATGGTTTGCAAGGTACCTATGCCAGCGCGATAGCAATTGGATTGGGTGTTGCTATTATGGTAAGTGCCATTTTTGGTCGAGCATTATTTTATGTGTTGGTTATACCTACCACTATGCCGGGTGCTTTCTTCTGGCGTAACAAAGGTTTTGAAGAACATGCGCGTGAAACTGGCCTGGCAGACATGCCACAAACCGGCGTATTACCCGGGCATCATTAATATTTAAAGTGTAAGAGAGTTTTTTATGTATCCGAATATGCAAATTCGTAAAGTAATGGTTGATGGCAAGGAAGTAAGAACCTGTAGTGAAGGTTATATTGTAGACCTTGACGAATGGAGTGAAGGTTTTGTTCGTGCACAGGCTGAAGTTGAGGGTTTAACCTTAACCGATGAGCATTGGGAAGTGGTGATGTTTTTACGTGACTACTTCGAAGAGCATCGGGTGCAATGCGAAGTACGTAAAATGGTAAAACATTTTAAAAATGTCTGGGGCAAAGAAAAAGGTAATAGTAGTTACCTGCATAAAATCTTTCCGCGTGGTGGGCCGCAGAAACAGGGCAATCGGTTGGCTGGATTACTTCGTACTAAAGGCGAGCATTAAAAAAGATTAAACCACGAAGAACACAAAGGGCACGAAGGAAGAAATAAAAGGGTAAAAAAATCTACGGCCATTCCCCCTCCCTAACCCCTGACGAATCGACACATAATCATTGAAAATAGGTTTAAGAATCAATTAGATAAAAATAAAGACATGCATGATGAATTATGATCTAATTC
>JALTLP010000290.1 GCA_027001895.1 Chromatiales bacterium
ACAGCGAATCTGTTTTTAATAACGCACGGGTATTGGCAGAACATACCGAAGCAGAACAAACCTTTTACTCCATGTTTGGAGAAATTAATATCGATGATGTGCCTGCTATACCCGCCGATTTCCAGAATGTTTCATTACCTTCGGAACTGGATAAGTTTTTACTTTCTTTACCACAAGTACAAAAAACACGTGCTAATGTTGCTGCCAGCAAAAATATTATTACGTTAAGAAAAGCACAAAGCAGTGCTGACCCAAGTATAGCGATACGAGGTGGTAAAGAAGACGAAGAGTCACTTGTTGGCTTAACACTGACTATCCCACTCAATATTCGCAACAATTATTCTGCAGAAATAAAAGCTGCGGAACAGGATTACTTGCAGGCAGAACAACTGGCGCAACTGGCATGGAAAAATTTACGCCGGGATATTATCAGCCAGACACGTCACTATCAGTTAACCCGTAACGCCTGGCAACAATGGCGTGTCAGTGGCCAGAAAAGTATCAAACGACAGCTTAAGCTTCTTAAGCAACTCTGGCGCACAGGTGATTTAAGTACCACCGATTATCTGGTGCAAATTAAACAAAACCTCGACACGCAGTCAGCAGGCATTGAACTGCAAACAACACTCTGGTCGAGCTGGCTAAACTGGCTAAGCTCCACAGCCCAGATTGAACAATGGTTACAACTTAACACTAAAAGGAATCAATAAAATGATCCGCTTAATACTCATTTCCCTTATATCAGTTGCTTCACTTTCAATAACTGCTTGCAGCGACAAAAATGAAACAACTGTGCAAAACGTAAAATCGCATTCAGATAATAAAAGTCATAAAGATGATGAGCATCATGGTGCTGAAAAAGAAGAAGCTCATGACGAACATAATGATCATAAGGATAATGAACATCATGACGAAGGAGGTCATGAAGAAGCAGGAACAGTTCACTTAAAACCGGAACAAATGAAAATGGCCGGTATTGTAGTAGAAACTTTACAGTTAACCAAAGCAGCTCAAATTATCAAGGCACCTGCCGAAGTTAAACTGAATGCTTATAAAACCATTAAAGTCGCACCACGAATAAATGCACAGGTTATAGAACGCCATGCAAAACTCGGTGATGAAGTCACTGTTGGTCAGGCTTTGGTAACCTTGTCCAGTGTCGAAATGGCAGAAGCTCAGGGTCAGCTATTACTGGCAGACCGAGAATGGAAACGTGTGCAAAAACTGGGGCGTAAAGTGGTATCTGCGCGACGTTATATAAAGGCAAAAATTGAATATCAGAAAGCTTACGCCAATGCAAAAGCCTTTGGTATGAATCAAAAAGAAATTAATGCCCTGCTCGCACAAAAACGCAGTGCGGATGGTTCATTTAACCTTGTGGCAAAACAGGCTGGGCGAATTTTGCATGACAAGTTTATTGTTGGTCAATATGTGGATGCAGGCTATGAGTTGATGATAATCTCTGATGAATCCGTTATGTGGGTTGAAGCTCGCTTAACGCCTGAAATTGCGGGCTTAATTGATATCGGTAATGCTGCCGAAGTGCTTGTTGGTAAACAACGCCTGGCTGCTAAAGTTATACAATTACATCACACACTGGATGAAAGCACACGAACATCTGCTATTCGAATTGAGGTCAGCAATAAGGATGATCACTTACATGGCGGCCAGTTTGTAACAGCGCTAATTACAACACGTAATAACCAGCAGGCTTTACAGGTTCCCGAAGCCGCTGTATTACGTAGTCCTGATGGTGATTGGCAGATTTTTGTAGAACAGGATGAAGCCGGTGAATTTAAAGGTGTTGAAGTGGATGTTAAAAGTATAAGTAATGGCAAAGCTGTTATCGAAGGTATAAAACCTGGTAGCCGAGTTGTTACTGCCGGTGCTTTTTATGTTCAATCTGAGCTGGCGAAAGGCGGCTTTGAAATTCACAATCATTAAGGCTGAATAATCATGTTAAATAAATTAATTGACATTGCAGTAGGCAGCCGCCTGTTGGTTGTGCTGGCCTTACTTGCAAGCATTTTTGCTGCGTTTTTAATTTTACCTAAACTTAATCTTGATGCATTTCCGGATGTAACCAACGTACAGGTTACTGTAAACACCGAAGCACCCGGACTTGCAGCAGAAGAACTTGAACAACTTATTACGTTTCCGATAGAAGCGGTTATGTACAGCCTGCCGGACGTTGAGGAAGTACGCTCAATATCCAAAACGGGTTTGTCTGTTGTAACTGTTGTGTTTAAGGAAGGTACCGATATTTACTTTGCCCGACAACTGGTGTTTGAACGCTTACAGGCCGCACGTGAACAAATACCGGATGGTGTCGGAACACCGGCTATGGGGCCGAACACATCCGGGCTTGGACAAATATTCCAGTATATGATCCGTGCCGAAAAAGCCGGTGAGTTTGATGCACTGACTTTACGTAGCCTTAATGACTGGGTCGTTAAGTTATTACTTATGCCTGTGGAAGGTGTAACTGAAGTGCTCTCTTTTGGTGGAGAGGTACGCCAGTATCAAGTGCAACTTGACCCGCAACGTTTACTCAGTTTTAAGTTAACTCCTAAAGATATCACCGAAGCTCTGGAAGCAAATAATCGCAATGCCGGTGGCTGGTATATGGATCGCGGTAATGAACAACTTATTATTCGCGGTGTAGGCTGGGTACGAAGTGGAGAAGATGGCTTGCGTGATATTGGTAACATCCCGTTAAAACAGGTAGATGGTGTTGCGGTTAAAGTTAGTCATGTTGCCAAGGTAAAATTTGGTGCAGAAATTCGCCAGGGTGCGGTTACCATGACCATGCGTGATAAACAGGGTAATGCTAAACCGCTGGGTGAAGTGGTAGTGGGCATTGTTATGAAACGGATGGGTGCCAATACCAAGGCAGCGATTGATGATATAAAAACACGTTTACCCATTATTCAGCAGGCTCTGCCAGAAGGCGTTATTATTGACCCCTTCTATGATCAATCCGACCTGGTTGATCAGGCTGTTAACACTGTTAG
>JALTLP010000291.1 GCA_027001895.1 Chromatiales bacterium
AACGCCGAGAACTGCTTCACTTCTTTAGCCAAATTGAACCCTGCCTTGTTGGGATGGAAGCCTGTGCCAGCAGTACCTATTGGGCACGTGAACTGACCACGCTTGGCCACTGTGTCAAGTTGATTCCAGCACAACATGTCAAAGCCTTTTTACGTGGCAATAAAAATGACTACAACGATGCTCTGGCCATCAGTGAGGCCGTTGTTCGCCCACAAATGCGATTTGTCGCGGTTAAAACCGTTGAACAGCAGGATATCCAGGCCTTGCATCGATTGCGCTCACTTTGCATTAAAGAGCGGACGGCCTTATCCAACCAACTGCGCGCCTTATTGGCCGAACAGGGTATCGTTTTCCCAAGAGGTATCGCCACCTTACGCCGTCATCTTGTTCGTTTACAACATGATGAAAAAAGCCCGCTCACCAACTTTTTCAAACAATCCCTGCGCCGGGGTTACGAACAGTTACAACAACTTGACGACCATATTGCAGCGTATACCAACACATTAGAGCAACACGTTAATACACTGGAAGCCTGTCAACATTTAAAAACCATTCCCGGATTTGGTTCCATTGTGGCCAGTGCTTTTTATACGGAGGTGGGCAATGGCTCAACCTATCGTCGAGGCCGGGGTGTTTCGGCATCCTTAGGGCTTGTCCCCCGGCAACACAGTACCGGCGGGAAAGATACCTTGCTGGGAATAAGTAAACGCGGCAACGGCTATTTACGCAGTTTATTAGTCCATGGGGCTCGCTCGGTGGTGAATCAGGCTAAACGAAAAGACGATAAATTAAGCCAATGGATAAATCATATTCGACTCACCCGTGGCTACAATAAAGCCACGGTGGCATTGGCCAATAAGATGGCACGTATCGGCTGGGCGGTATTAAAAAATAATACCGTGTATCAACCTGATTTTAGGTACGATTAATAGTTAACTTTTTTTAACGCTGTACAAGAGGAAAACCTGCCAACGATTGCGAAGATAATGTGACATGATGACAAAACGGGTAACCCCTGCGTATTGAAAACCTGTTCATTGCGACGGTTATAATAAACCGCAAACTCGATAAGGACGATACGCGCGGATTTCATCGAGGCCAGACACTTAACACTGTCAACAACAGGCCGGATATACGAGAGCAATCCTGTTCCTTGTTTTTTATGGACAATATCTTGCAAAATGGGAGGAGACCATATACGCAATGACAAGCATAGAAAAGCATCTCACTTCGTGCGCCCGCAATGATCCATTTTTGTCGTTGCGAGGAGTGAAACGACGAAGCAATCTGTTTTTTTAATTTACAACATTAACAGCAGCCGAAGGCTTTAAACGATTTTGCGCACCAACAAGCTTTGACATCATTCGCAAATCACGCTGTGTCAGGTTAAGTGCGGCATCAACCCATATCTCTGCTACGTCCATTAACTCTTCGTAAGTAAGTGGGTTAAGATAATCACGCACCTGACGTATAGCATGCAAACCATTTTTAGCACGACTATGTTTGCGAATATAGTTCTGTACCACGTTTATACCTTCACCGACATCAGCAAGTATATCGACCACACCCAGTTCATATAATTCTTCGGCACTGAATAGTTTACCGGCTGTCATTAATGCTTCTGCGCGATTAAAATCGAGTTTACGTGACAGCATACTGTATGCACCCATTCCTGGAAACAGGTTAAATAAAATTTCAGGCAGGCCTAACTCACAACCTTTTTCTGCTATCAATACCGAACTGGACATAGCTGCTTCAAATCCACCACCCAATGCACTGCCCTGTACAAGTGAAATGGTTGTTAATGGTAAATGTAAATGTGCGGCATTAAAATACAAAACGTCAATACAGGCTTTAGCATAAACCAGTAAACCCTGGCGATCACGCTGCTCGATATGTTGACGAAACAGGTTAAGATCTCCACCTAAATTGAAAACATCGGGGACACTTGATGCCAACACAATATAGGAAATTTTAAGTTCCTTGCGCCTGATGGCCTGACTTACCTGTTCCTGAAACAATGCAATTTCAGCTAACAATGTAGTGGTAAAACAGGGGCGGGGTGAAGCATGCATTTCGTACCAGATGCATTCTGATTTTGCATCGTAATGCACACTT
The DNA here is from genome assembly GCA_027001895.1 of Chromatiales bacterium. Taxonomy (GTDB): domain Bacteria; phylum Pseudomonadota; class Gammaproteobacteria; order UBA6429; family Thiohalophilaceae; genus SZUA-37. The sequence goes on from JALTLP010000291.1 coordinate 2,119, forward strand.
AGTTGTTCAAACGGGCCAAAGTAATCAACTTGCTGACTAATTGCTACACTCATTTATCTACTCCTCCAGGTTTTCAAAAATTAACAAGCCCTGGAATACCCGTGAAAACTGATAATATAAAAAAACTTACATTAAAAATTTTCTGCCAGATATTACCCACTAAAAATGAGTATGGCAGCTAAAAATAAAGTAAAAATGTGCATGGTTTGCAACTTCTGCATTTAATATAAAAATGGCAAGCCGCACCATGATTGCAGAATAAGAAATTATATAACGTGCTTATTGACTGTCTTTAAAAATGGAAGACCTGTTTAAGTCATCAAGTGTAATACCCAGCCATTCACAGGCATCATCAAGCTGAAAGCTTACAAAAAATTTATCATCGCCACTTGAAGTTGTACCAAAAACCGTTGCCAACATACTGGCTTTTTCATCACTAACAACATAAGCGCGTTTAACTGATGTATCAAACGGTGTGCTGGTACTAAAACGGATTAAATTTTCCGGGGTAACCAGATTTTCTGCAACCGAACGTGCATCAAACAAGGTATTTAAAGTGGGTTTGTAACCCGGCGTTGCAGGAATAGACTTCTGATACTGAGCGAGATCCTGGTCAGACAACTTACCCGTCGCCTGGGTTATAAACAGATTTAACTCTGGAATAACATCAACTTTAACCGTCATAAAATGCTCGCTGTACTCCGGGTAATTGTATAGATATTAATCAGTATATTATATTTTTTGGTTATTATATCAACAATATTTTCCAAAACTAGAGGCGATAAACCTCAAAGATTGAAATTTAATAATAATCAGGCCAGACTCTTTTAATACACGCTAAAGACTAACAGGCCACAATGACCATTCGAACTTACCAGAAATATACTCCCGAAATTTGCGATAATTGCTATATTGACGATTCTGCCATGGTAATTGGCAGGGTTAAAATAGGCAATGATAGCTCGGTGTGGCCATTATCGGTTATTCGGGGTGACGTAAACGCAATTACGATTGGCGAAAATACCAATATTCAGGACGGCTCGGTGCTGCATGTTACCCATGACGGCCCATACGACTATAATCGTGGTGGTTATGCACTTACTTTAGGCAATAATATTACTGTTGGCCACAGCGTAATTTTACATGGTTGCACTATCGAAGATAACTGCCTGATTGGTATGGGCTCGACCATAATGGATGGGGTGGTTGTTGAGAGTAATATTATTCTCGCCGCTGGCAGCCTGGTTTCGCCGGGCAAACAACTCGATTCAGGTTATTTATATATCGGGCGGCCGGCTGAAAAATTTCGCCCACTCACAGAAGAAGAAATTGAGTCTATTCAATATTCTGCAGACCATTACGTTAAGTTAAAAAATACTTACCTTTAAATTCGTAACAGATTACTTAATATATTTGTTGTAAATCTTTTTATAAGTGCCATTTTCTTTTATTGCTTTCAATTCTGATGCAATTTGGGGTACCAAAGATGCGTGTCTCTTATGCATATAAATAAACATTTCCTTTTTTGCTAATGGCGGAGTATGCCTATAAGGAGCAAAATTTAATTTATCCAGTGTATAACCGGCAATAATATTATAGGTAAGAATAACATCAACTTTTTTGTTTTTTAGCAAGGTCGCCAGACGATACATGTCCTTCACTTTAGTCAGGCTTTTGTATTCACGCACATTTTTATCATATATTTTCCAGCCCTTAATATAGGCAATATTATAATCCTTAAGGTCGGACCATTTTTTTATTTTGATATTTTTATCATTGCTATAGGCAATAAAATCTAAATCAATAACTTTTTCCGGCACTCGTACCAGATTTTTATATATTTTTTCAATGCCTTTAACCCGTGCAATCACCCCATCATTCTTGCCAAGATTAAGTGCCTTTAACGAATTTGCAGACTGCATTCGTTTCACAACCACCTTGATATCTAAATGTTTAAATAAAACTTTGATTAACTCAGGATAAAATCCTTCATCGCCATTAATCGTTAATGGCGCAGTACTTCCTGAGTTAATAATAAGCTGGCCTTTCACCGGCTGGACGGCGGCGTGACCTACTACTGGCGAAAAGGCCATTAAAACCAGCAATACAATAACAAAACCGGGATAAACTCTTTGTAAAAAACAGGGGTTCTTCAGGGTGATTTCTGTATTCAAACAATCTTCCATTTCATTGTGCTCCGCTGTAACCCTCCGCAATAACCATAGTATACGAATAACTTTCTATCCTGTTGATTTATATGACTATATTCTATAAATCACTGTAAAACCCATATTGATATTCGCATATTGGACAGTATCGGCACAACAGACCAAAATCTTTACCAATTTAAAAATTACTTTGTCTGATAATAACCACTCCCTTTCACGGATATATTAAATATTCCTAAAAATATCAATAACCTGTATATTCACCGCACCGCTGTTTCTATTAATAGGCTATAATATTATCCTACATGTAAACTTGTCGCCATTTCGAGCGATAGCGCGGCAATCTTCCAATACTTTCCACAGCACACCCGGATTGCCGCGCTATCGCTCGCAATGACGCAAACTTAACTGAGTTACCATAAATAATGAATGCTGCCGCTAATCTTTTTTCTTACAAACAATACTGGGCTAAACGTTTTGGTATCGCCCCGGTGTTACCGATGTCGAAAAAAGAAATGGACAAGCTTGGCTGGGATAGTTGCGATATTATTATTGTGACGGGTGATGCCTATATCGACCATCCCAGTTTTGGTATGGCATTAATTGGTCGCCTGCTTGAGGCACAGGGGTTTCGTGTTGGTATTATTTCACAACCTGGCTGGCAGGATGCCCGTGATTTTAAAAAACTGGGTAAACCAAATTTATTTTTTGGTATTACCGCCGGCAATATGGATTCGATGGTAAACCGGTATACAGCCGACAGAAAAATTCGCCGCAACGATGCTTATACCCCGGACGGTGAACCGGGTAAACGCCCAGACCATTCTGTTAACGTTTATGCACAACGGGCACGCGAAGCCTATAAAGGCGTACCGGTTGTTATCGGCGGTATCGAAGCCAGTCTGCGGCGCATTGCTCACTTCGATTACTGGTCTGAAAAAGTACGTCGTTCTATATTGCCAGACTCGAAAGCCGATATGTTGTTATACGGCAATGCTGAACGGGCCATTGTTGAACTGGCACATCGACTTGCGAAAGGTGAAGATATAAAAGACATCCGCGATATTCGTGGCACCGCCTTTATGACTAACGATATTCCAGACGACTGGTCTGTAATAAATTCTACCGATATTGATCAACCCGGCAGAATAGAAACACCCGTTGACCCTTATCTTGATACGTCAAAACAGGATAAAAACTGTAACGACCACAAAAAAAATGTTATTCAGTTTCAGCCCAAAGCTAATTTAAAACTTAAGCGCAGCAAAACCATTATACGCCTGCCTTCATTTGAACAGGTTTCTAAAGACAAAGTGTTATATGCACATGCTTCGCGGGTTTTTCATCTTGAAACCAACCCCGGCAATGCGCGCACTTTAATCCAGCAGCATGCTAACCGCCTGGTCTGGCTTAACCCGCCGCCACTGCCCTTAACCACCACCGAGCTGGATCAGGTATACGAGTTTAATTATACCCGCAAGCCTCACCCCAGCTATAAAGATGCAAAAATGCCTGCCTGGGAAATGATACGCCACTCCATTAATATCATGCGCGGTTGTTTTGGCGGTTGTACTTTTTGTTCTATCACCGAACATGAAGGCCGTATTATACAAAGTCGTTCTGAAGATTCGGTGATTCGCGAAATCGAAACCATTCGCGACAAGGTGCCCGGCTTTACCGGCCATATCTCAGACCTTGGTGGCCCCACTGCAAATATGTACGAACTTAAATGCAAGTCCGAAGAAATCGAATCGGCTTGTCGACGCCTGTCCTGTGTTTATCCGGGTATTTGTAAAAACCTGAATACTGATCATAAACCCCTCATTAATTTATACAAACGTGCGCGCGCATTGCCCGGCATTAAAAAAATATTTGTTTCGTCCGGTTTGCGCTATGACATTGCAGTGCGTTCACCTGAATATATTAAAGAACTTGTTACTCACCATGTCAGTGGTTATTTAAAAATTGCACCGGAACATACCGAAGAAAATACCTTAAATAAAATGATGAAGCCGGGTATTGGTAGCTATAATAAATTTAAAACTTTATTCGACAAGTTTTCCAAACAAGCTGGCAAAGAACAGTATTTAATTCCTTATTTTATATCAGCCCATCCCGGCACCACCGATGAGGATATGCTTAACCTTGCCATATGGTTAAAGCAAAACAAATTTCGTCCTGATCAGGTTCAGGCCTTTATTCCAACACCGCTGGCAATAGCGTCAGCAATGTATCATTCAGAAAAAAACCCTTTAAAGAAAGTAAATGGTCAGTCTGAAAAAGTATTAACTGCAAAAGGTGGCAAGCAACGACGATTACACAAGGCTTTTTTACGTTACCATGATCCGGAAAACTGGCCAATTTTACGTGAAGCCTTAAAAAAAATGGGCCGCACCGACCTTATTGGAAATGGTAAAAAACACCTGATCCCTGCCTGGCAACCCAAAGGAACGGGCTTAAAGCCAACAGGCTACCCTTCAAAAACCAGGGCTGACACGCCCAAAAGCCATAAGCAACGCTTCACTACAAAGAAAAAGCGTAGTAGCAATCAACGCCGACGGACTTAAGCCTATTTTTCAATATATCCCAGTTGTTGCCGAATAAAATGGAAAAAGGTTATCGTATCGGGGTGCGTTTTGTATCCTGAGAAAGTCTAATAAAACGCTGAATGACTTCTTCTTGCCATTTAGAATGTACTATTGGGATGTTTCTTTAGAATTAAAGATTTCTCCCTTCGGTCGAAATGACAATAAAGCTGGGCTTGTTAGTTATTCAACCGTTACCGACTTGGCTAAATTACGTGGCTGGTCAACGTCAGTGCCTTTTAAAATAGCAACATGGTACGACAATAATTGTAATGGAATGGTGTGAATAATCGGCGAGGTTTCATCTTCACACTCAACAACATTTAATACATGAATATTTTCTTCGGCTGCAAAGTTAGACTTTTCATCTGCAAATACAAACAATTCTCCACCGCGTGCTTTTACTTCCTGTAAATTACTTTTTAGTTTTTCAAGCATATCGTTGTTAGGTGCAACAGAGATTACCGGCATTTCGCTATCGACTAATGCCAGCGGGCCATGCTTTAATTCGCCAGCAGGGTAGGCTTCGGCATGAATATAGGAGATTTCTTTTAATTTTAAAGCCCCTTCCATTGCAACCGGGTAATGCAGGCCACGGCCTAAAAACAGCGCATGGCGTTTATCGGCAAACATCTCCGAAACATCTTTAATTTCGGCATCCATTTTTAATACCTGGTCGATTTTTGCAGGCAATGCTTCTAACTGTTTAACCAGGGCTATTTCTTTTTTGTCATCTATACCATGGCGACGGCCTACCGCAATAACCAGTAACATCAACGCAACCAACTGGGTTGTAAAAGCCTTGGTCGAGGCAACACCAATTTCCGGGCCGGCGCGGGTTAACAGGGTTAAATCGCTTTCTCTTGTTAAGGAACTTTCCGGGACATTACAAACAGTTAAGGACTGACCAAAGCCAAGTCGCCTGGCTTCTTTTAATCCAGCAAGTGTATCGGCCGTTTCACCTGACTGGGAAATGGTAACGATTAAAGAATTATTTCGTACTACGGGTTTACGATAACGAAACTCACTGGCTACTTCGACACTGCAGGGTACATTGGCTAATGTTTCAAACCAGTGGCGTGCAACCAGACCGGCATGGTAACTGGTGCCACAGGCAATAATATGCACACCCTGTACATTATCAAAAATTTCTTTGGCGTTTAAACCAAAGGTTTCTTCAAGAATTTTATTACCACTAATGCGGCCTTCGAGGGTATCGGCAACCGCACTGGGTTGCTCGTAAATTTCTTTAAGCATGTAGTGGCGGTATTCACCACGCTCAACTGAATCGGCTGTTAACTCACTTTCTTTTATTTCACGCTCTACAATATTATCGTTGGCATCATAAATTTTTAACGATGAACGTGTAATATCTGCAATATCACCTTCTTCTAAAAAGATAAAACGTTGTGTAACGGGTAATAATGCTGCAACGTCAGATGCAATAAAATATTCACCAATACCCACACCAATAACTAATGGGCTACCGCTACGTGCAGCGACCATACGACCAGCTTCGTTGTTGCTTACAACCCCTAAACCGTAAGCCCCTTCGAGTTCTTTAATAGTGTCTTTTACTGCCGTGAGTAAATCTTTTTTGAGTTTTATATGGTGTTCATAAACCTGGTGGGCAATGACTTCGGTATCGGTGTCTGAAGTAAATTCATAACCGGCAGATGTTTGTGCTATGCGTAAGTCTTCATGGTTTTCGATAATGCCATTATGAACTACTGCAACCGACTTACGACACACATGCGGGTGTGCGTTATTTTGTGTCGGTTCGCCATGGGTTGCCCAGCGCGTATGCGCTATACCTAAATGCGCACTCAGGTTTTCTTTAGTGGTTTGTTTTTCAAGCTCGGCCACTTTGCCCGGCATCCGAACCCGGTCGATGCAACCGTCTGTATCAACTACGGCAACACCGGCAGAATCATAACCGCGGTATTCAAGGCGCTTTAAACCCTCGATAAGAATTGGAACGACGTCCCGTTCTGCCACTGCTCCCACAATACCGCACATGCTAAAATTACTCCATTTGTAGACATTATCTCTACCACGAAGGGCACGAAGAACACATAGAAAAAAATTAAATATTAACGCGTAAATTCCAGGATAGTAATAGCTGGCTCGGTTCCCACTTACTGGAAATATAATCTTTTGATCTCTCTTTGTGTCCTTCGTGATCTTTGTGGTTAATTAATCTTTGTATAATACCGTAAAAATAACTGAACCCACTACTTCTTATCTTTAGTCGGCCGCTGCCAGCCTTTTATTGATGTCTGTTTTGCCCGTGTCAGGGTCAATTCGTTATCCGGTGTATCTTTGGTTATCGTTGAGCCGGCACCAATGGTTGCATTATCACCCACCTTAACCGGCGCAATCAGTTGGGTGTCCGAACCGATAAAGGCATTATCACCAATTACGGTTCGGAATTTATTAGCACCGTCATAATTACAGGTAATGGTGCCCGCGCCTATATTAACCCCTGAACCCATATCGGTATCGCCAATATAGCTTAAGTGATTGATTTTACTGCCTTTTGCAACATTTGAATTCTTAATTTCGACAAAATTACCAACATGCGTTTGTTCAGCCAATTTAGTTCCCGGGCGAACACGTGCAAATGGGCCCACTTTACTGTCGGCACCAATAACCGCCTGCTCGATATGGCACATTGGCTGTATCACCACACCAGTTTCAATGGTAGTGTCTTTAATGACGCAGTTTGCACCGATGCTGACATTATCGCCTATTACAACGTTACCTTCGAGGATAACATTTATATCCAGAGTCACGTCCTTACCCACGGAGACATTGCCGCGAATATCCAGCCGGGTTGGGTCAATAACGCTAACGCCTTGCTCCATTAATTTTTGCGCATTGCTTAACTGGAAAAACCCCTCGAGTTCGGCAAGCTGACTGCGACTGTTAACCCCAAGCACTTCTTCCTCATTTTCCGGGTTAACGGTTTGTACTTCCATATCATCGTTAACGGCCATTGCAATAACATCTGTTAAATAGTATTCACCCTGAGCGTTGCTGTTATCCAGACGCTTTAACCAGTTGCGTAACTCACCCGCATTGACCGCGAGAATGCCGGTATTAATTTCTGAGATTAATTTTTCTTCTTCAGTTGCATCTTTATGTTCAACAATACGTTCTACCTTACCTTCCGCATTTCTAACAATGCGGCCATAACCTGTTGGGTCATCAAGGTTAACTGTTAATAAAGCAAAATCTTTTTGAGCTTTTTGTATTAATTCACTGAGTGTTTCTTTTTTAATTAATGGCACATCACCGTACAAGATGACCGCAATATCGCTGTCTTCCAGTTCTGGCATGGCCTGGTCGACTGCATGGCCCGTGCCAAGCTGTTGTTCCTGAATCACCCATTTAACGTTATCGTCATTAATTGTTTTAGGAACAATATCACCGCCGTGACCATAGACTCCGATAATTTTGTCGGCGTTTAACTGATAAGCAGTATCAATAACATGTTGCACTAAAGCTTTGCCCGCAATTGGGTGCAATACTTTTGGTAAGGCCGACTTCATTCTTGAACCCTGACCTGCTGCTAAAATTATTATACTAACCTTGCTCATACTTGTTCCCATATATTTATTTAACCACGAAGGCACTAAGGACACGAAGAAAAAAATATTATGTTGTCATTGCGATGCCTTTAGCTGCGAGTAAAGCACGGCAACTTACTCAATGCGAGGTAAACAGAAGCAAGATTGCCGCGCTATCGCTCGCAATGACAGAATTTTAAATCTTTTGATCTTCCTTAGTGTTCTTTGTGCCCTTCGTGGTTAATAATTTTTTGATCTTTTTCAAAACCAAAAAAAGGCAGTATAACCGCCTTTTTTTATTTAAATATTAATTATTAACATTTACCCATTTATTTTTTTCCGCATACGGGAAATCGCTTGGAGTTGTGCCATTGCTTCGGCAAGCTGTGCCTGAGCTTCGGCAATATCAATTTCACCGGCCTGATCTTTAAGCGCCTGCTCGGCTTTTTCTTTGGCTTCCAGTGCAGCGGCTTCGTCCAGATCGGCAGCACGTACCGCTGTATCTGACAGAATGGTTACCACGTGCGGTTGTACTTCAAGAATACCACCTGAAACATAGATGGATTCTTCTTCACCACCTTGCCTGGTAATACGCACTTCGCCCGGTTTTAAGGGTGTCAGCATCTGGGTGTGACGAGGATAAATACCTACCTCACCCATTACCGCCGGAGCGACAACGATTTCGGCAACGCCTGAAAAAATTTCATGCTCTGCGCTTACAATATCTAAATGCATTGTCATGGCCATGACTTTATACCTTTATTAAATTTCAAATACCCCAACTGCTTCTACGAAGCGGTTGTGGGGTTTCTTAAGGGGAAGGGAACTCCCCTTAAGTCGTCAACTTAATAGTTGACGATATATACAGCGTTATAACGTTTTCGCTTTTTCTACAACTTCTTCGATACCGCCAACCATATAGAACGCTTGTTCAGGCAGGTCATCGTACTTACCTTCATTAATTTCTTTAAAGGCCTTAATGGT
>JALTLP010000292.1 GCA_027001895.1 Chromatiales bacterium
GGCCGTTTTGGTTTCACCGGTTGACGGTGCAGCCGGTGCGGCTTCGAGTTCCGGGTTTTTACCAACAAACAAACTGGTACCTGCTGCTGCACCGGTTATAAAACTACTACTTTTAAGAAAATCACGGCGGTTCATTTTAAAACGTTTCATTACTGACTCCCTGCATTAAATTCTTTATTTATGTTCGGTTATTCTTTAAATCTCGCTTGTACACTAGCTCTTACTGGGAACTGTGCGTAAATAAGCAATAATATCTTCAATCTCTGAATCGGTTAGATTAGCCATTGCTGCAGGGCCTTTAAAACCAAGCATTCGAGTATTGGAGCGACCATTGACTATGGTAAAGCGAATAAAACCATCTGTTGCTTTATTAAGGAAGCCAGCTTTACCAATTGCGGTACCGGTACTACCGGCAGAATAACCGTCACCGTTTGGACCATGACAAGTACTGCAAATTTGATCAAACCAGATCTTGCCCAGACGTGGGTCGCCGTGAGATTCCGGTTGAGCATCAACCGATGCAGATATATCGGATATATTCCCGTGGGAGCGTAAATACGCCACAATGGCTTCTACCTGTTTACGCCCTAAATGTGAAAAAGGTGGCATACCGGTACCGGGACGACCATCACGAATGGTTCCCATCAGGAATTTATTTGAGGCCACACTGAGGAATTCTTTGTTTGTGAGTGATGGTGCAAAACCAGGTTTACCGATGGCATCAGCCTGATGACAAAAAACACAATTCTGGTTATATAAAGCTTCACCCTTTTTCGCTAAGGCTGGATCAATATGAACAGGCTTACCTACAGGTTCTGATGAGCTTGTTTTTGTTTGTGATGTTGATGAAGAACTACTCTCCTCGGTTTTTTGATTACAGGCGGTTAGTAAAAAGCCTGATAACACGATTGGCAGTAATAGACGTATTTTATTCACTATAATCCCTCACTCTTTTTTATTGTTTAGTTTGGTCATTGAGTTTAGAACAAACCGGTTACAAAACCACTCGATTTAAACAATACTCTATTTGATTATTTCTTCCTTGATCTATATCAATATATCGTCACCTGGTAATATAAGCATGCAGCACTTTATGGTAACTGATAAAATTTCTGGGTTAATCTATCAACACCACATTGCAAATTTTCTATCCAGCATAAAAATTTTTCCACCATTTCAGGGCCTTCAAAGGGACGCCCGTGCTGGGGTACCATCATCTGCACGTCAAGCTGGCGAATCATATTTGCCCATAACCGACAAACCTTGTTCGACACCATGTAACGCTGGTGAAAACCCAGCATTTTGGTGGTGTGGCGCTCGAAATCCTCAACCGATTTACCATGCTCATCATCCGTCAACGATGCCCCCATATCACCGGAAAACAGAATTTTGCTCGCTGTATCATAAAAATGGAAATTACCAACCGAGTGTAAGAAATGTGCAGGTAATGCTTTAATTGTACTTTCACCAAAGCGGATAATAGCACCTGGATCAGGAATAGAAACAATACGACCGTCGCCTTTTGAAGCCATGTAACCCGGTACCAGATGAGGTAAAAAGCGATCCCAGAGTTTTGATATGACGATCCGTGCATCCGTGTACATTAACCACTTGTCCATTGACGTAATGATATCCGGATCCTGATGAGTGGCAATAACAAAATCCAGCTCTTTAATCGACGCATAGCGTGATATTGCCATATGCAGTGGTTGATAGGTTAAGTTCCCACCGGGGTCAAAAATGGCGGAGTGGTGATTGTTTTCAATAAATAACTGGTTAGCCTGAATACCTTCCCCTTTAACCAGGTCAGTAAATAAAATGACTCTGTGGCCATTTTCATCAAATAATATGCGTGACATGCATTACCTTTCATTTATAGCAGTAATAATAAAGCCGTCCCTGGCAACCATGGAAATAAAATCCGCTCTAAAACTTAACGCACTCTGTTGGTGCAGCGCTTAAGGAATAACTGAAATCGTTAAAACAGACCTTAACAGTCTCAAGCCGTACCAACCTGTCAGGTTGTTCAGCAGCATTCGCTTTCGTAAACAGTGCCATGGATAACACCAGCACCACCAAAACCATGCTTAAAATAAAAATGCTTAAGTTTCGCTTCTGAACTTTAGGATTAGTCACTTTAAATCTCCCGTAATAACTCACTAAATTATTTTTGTATATAAGTATTTCACTGATTACTTATGGCGAGCTATTAGACAGAACTTTTAAAATATTTATATTGATGTATATCAATTAAATGCAGCAGTTTGGTCAGAAAATAGGCGATATTTAAAAAAGCAGCTATTCTTTATATTCCACTAACTTATGTTGTACAAAGTCGTGTTTTATATGTGATCAGTCAAATAAGTGATACGCATCACACTTTAGAATTAATGCTAACGAAACTATGACCGATTACAAATAATAGCCCTCAGTTATTTAAGGATATGAAAAAGTTGTCGAGGACACTCCATATTTCAGCAATGCATCTTTCAGAAACCGATCAAAAAGTTTTTGACGTGGCAGTAAAAATAGTCTGTGACGAAAATAACACTGAATACCTGACCATATCTGATTTAGCAAACAGCGAAATACTGGTAGTTGATTATAACAATGAAGATGCACGTGAGATTTTAAGACTGTCTAAATCTCACAATGTAAAAATTGTATTTGCAGATAAAAATATTGAAGGTAAAAATATTGTCACTGTAAAAAAACCGGTCAGAGTGCTAGCACTAAAAAATGTTTTAGAAGCCGTTAGCAAGCAGCTTTATACCTATATATCAAACACTGAAAGCAGCAGCCGAATAGCACAGCCCGGCGTTGCAGCAGATGTTCGTCAGTCAACCACAGAAACGCATACAGACATCCCGGTAGATGCACATAACCTTTTTGAAAAGCTGTTACAGGCAAAAACGCAACAGGCCTGTCTGCATATATCAGCAGCCAACCTGCCGGACGTTTATATAGATGGAAAGAATAAATCGTTTCTTATTGAAACCAACAGCGATGATATAGATAAATATATCCGGCTGAACTTTAATGAGATTAAATTTGAACCGGTTGACTGCTCAAAAGTAAGCCGAACACAGAACACAATGCATATCTCTGCACTTAATAATATTTTATGGCGCTGTGCACTGGATTGTTCAAACGGAGAATTATTAACTGGCCACACACTCGACAAGCCGGTAAAACTTAAATCATGGCCCAATTTTTCAAGGCAGGGTTTTAAACCTGAATACTTTAAACTTTCCGCCATACTCGCCAGGCAATACATGAGCATGACTGAACTTAACAAGCAAACTCAGGTTGCAATGGAAAGTATTATAAATTTTTATAATGCGGCTTTTGCTGTCGATATTCTTGAAACAAAAACTGGCAGCGTTAAGCATAATAAACCCGTTGTACTTGAAACCCGAAAGAAAAAAACCATACTGGGAAAAATTGCACAGCGTTTAAGGATAGACCAGATATTATGATGCAACTTAATACCGACAAAATTATATTCACCGGCCCGGTGGGTGCAGGTAAAACCACCGCAATTGCTGCGATAAGTGATATCCCACCTGTCAGTACAGATGTCAGTACAACCGGCGATGAAAAAAGAATAAAGGATACAACCACCGTTGCAATGGATTACAGCTATATCGAACTTGACGATGGTACAAAGGTACATTTATACGGAACGCCCGGACAGTCCCGCTTTGATTTTATGTGGAGCATCCTCACCAAAGGTGGCCTTGGGCTGGTGTTATTAATAAATAATGACCACCCGGATCCGGTAGGCCAGATGGAGTTTTATCTCGATGCCTTTAAAGACTTTATCGAAGAAACCGGTGTTGTTATCGGTATTACCCGGACAAACATAAATGACACAGCAACACTTGAAGATTACCAGCAAAAGCTGTTTGAACGAAATCAAATCTTCCCCGTTTTCGAAGTAGACAGCCGAACAGAAGATGACGTAAAAATTCTTATACAGGCTTTACTCGCGATACTTGAAAATTAACTGCGAATAACCAACCAGGAAAATATTATGGAAAGCATCAGTGAAATTATCGACAAAGTCAGCCATGAAAGTGAAGAACACAGTAATGATATATCACGTGTATTACAGAAAAAACTAACATCCATTTTAAATGAACTGATTTCAAACTGCGGCGAAATAACAAGTGCAATGGTTAGTAGTAGTGATGGTATTGCCTGGGCATCCTATCTGCAAAAAGAACTTGACCAGCACCGCTTTGCCGCAATGAGCAGTGCCCTGCTGGCACTAAGCGACAACCTGATAAATGAAACAAATGATGGCTATACCAAAAATGCCATATTAGAAAGTGATAAGGGGAACGTCTTTGTAATGCATGCTGGCAGCAACCTGCTGTTAACGGTATTTACAAAATCCGGTGCAAACCTTGGCATGCCACTGGCGCATGCCAAGAAAGCGTCTGAAGAAATCGAAGAGCTCACAAACAGTATCAGTTAACCACAAACCGGAAATTAAATTTCCATAAGGAGGCAGTACAATGGCGAGTATAAATGAAGTTTGCAAGGGCATTGTTGACAATGTTGATGATGCAATGGCAGCAGGTGTAGTTGATCTATCAAGCGGTTTATTACTGGGTGTACACCACAATGTACCCTACTTTACCCAGAGTTATCTCGATGCGGTCGCAGCGGCAGCCGTTGACATGTTCCGCGGTCGGGGTATTAGTGGTGTTGAAAAAAGATTGTCAGAATCACGTGGGCAGGAAGTTAAAAATTCAATGGAAGAAATCCAGATGACCACCCCGAAGACGTTACACTTTATGTCAGTCATACCTGGCAAGCCCAACGCACTTGTTGTTTTAATTACAGGCAAAAAAACCAACCTCGGTATGGGCTGGGCAGGTTTACGTGGTGCAATCGGTGAACTAACACCTTTATGCCCTTAAGCATTTTTATTAACAGCAGTTAATTTTATACCTGAAATACGAAGGGCATACAGAACAAACTGTTTTGTCCTTCGTATTAAAAGTATATACAGATTACTTTCCTTCTAATAACCTTTCACACAATGCACCTGGGAATTTATTTTTTTGCATCGCGGTAATGGTTTTATCCAGGTTATAGGGCAAACGGTGAAATTCCATTTCAAGTGTATTAAGGTCTATCACGGCAAACTCAACGCCCACTTTACCACTGCGCGGCTGCCCGATTGAGCCTGGGCATATCAGAGCATGTTTCGCAGACTGGATAACTTTCGTTTCATCCTCGGTACTACTGTCTACACCTTTGCTTCTGTAATATATTTTCTGAATATGTGTATGCCCGTGAAAACACAATGGAATATCCCGATTAGCCAGTTCATCCAGATTCTCGGTATATGTCATCTGATAAACATAACCATTAAAAAAGGTTTTATCACAGGGCGAGCCATGCACAGCCAGCCAGTTATCCTGTGACAGGTAAGGCGGCAGATTAGCCAGCCAGTCTTTGTAGTCATCGTTTAATTTTTGCTGTGTCCAGTTCAACGTCCAGCCAGCGACCGAGGTTGCCCCGGAAACTTTCTTACCGGTTGCAACGGCATGGTCATGGTTACCACGAATAACAGAATAACCTGCCTGTGCTTGAATTAATTCTATGCACTCTTCAGGGTATGGCCCGTAGCCAACGATATCACCAAGAACGATTGCATCGTTAATTCCTCGCTTCTGCAAATAATTGATACAGGTTTCAAGTGCTTCGAGGTTAGCATGCGGATCGGCCAGTAATGCAATAAGGGACGATTTATTCACAGCCTGGTAATTAAACGCTTTAGCCGAATAGATAGCATCAACAAGACAGTTACGAAGTACAAGCTTGTCATCTGCAACAAACAGGCTGCGGACTTCCTCAGCAATAACAGTAATCAAATGAGAATCAGCAAAGTGCTCCAGTAGTAACGCACGTGTACGTTCACCTAACAGGGTAACAAGTTTTTTATCCAGCCAGTCCAGTGAGCGCAACAGGCTGGCAAGAAAATGGGGTAAAAACGCAAAGTCATCCCAACGATAGGTATCATCATCGACGTAATAGATTTTATTTTCTTTATCAATGGCAAAGTTGGAAAGACTTAAATCAATACCTGTTTCGTGACTTTTAGCAACATCCAGGTATATGTTAATACAGCCGGTTATTAACTGGAGATACTCAGATTTATTTATTGTCTTTAAGATTTCATCAGTATGATGTAATGGTTTTAGCAGAGGTGATATATTTGCAATTCTGACATTCTGATTATTATTTGTATCTTTTTCAAAAATCAAAAACCAGGTTTTATCCGGAGAGTATATACCCAGTTGTTTCTCTTTTTCTACAGCCTGCTCTGTAAATATTCTTGCTTCACGTTCAGCAAAGCGGTATTCGGTTCTAATTTTTACCAGGTTCTTATCGTCACAGGCTATTTCTGTTACCGGCCGTCCGGTAAAGCTCTGACCATGTGTCGCAGTGATTCTTTTTTTCTGTAACACATCGAGGATATCTTTGTCACTATAGCGGCTATCCTGTCCCGAAATTATTTCAATTCTATCTATCATATTGTATTTATGCTTTGCGTATAGCCTTGTAAACAAACTGGCAATACATCGGCGTTTCTACCAGAGTTGCAATATACTCAACGGCAAATGTCATACCATTTGCCTCTGCAACCAGTTTTTTTGACTGTAGCAACAAACCCTGTTCAGCCAGCAAACCTGGCTTAACGCCCTGCTCTGTATCTGCATGGAAGTAAAGCCCTGGATACTGCAAAATTTCGTTTTGTATTTTAAATACAACTGGCGCTGCCTTACCCGGTAAATACTCAACGCCAACACTTATTACGTTGTTTTCCGTTTTAAGCCAGCGAATAACCGCTATTGTAGTTGCAGCCATTACTTCTCCATCAGCAACCAGCAAACTGACAACATCACCAACAAGCAGCTCCCTGTTAATACTCTTGCAGTTTAACTGCAGCATTGCACCTGACTGACTTTTGTTACATATTGTCCATTGTGATAATTCAATTTCACTGTCTGTTTCATCATCAAGATCAAAGGAATCCTTTTTCAGCCCACTGCCAGATAACTCGGACAGTACCAGATGTTCTTTATTTGACAGGTAATAACACACTGCAGGCAGCCCAATTGCCAGATAAATATCTTCTGCAACATTGTTTCGTTGTTCAGTCCTCTGCTGTTGACCGAGTAACTGTTCTATAAGCATGTCAACCAGACGTTGTTGCAGGAAATTAGTTCCATGAGTTGTACTGTTGTCTGCTATTCTTATACCAAGCTCCTGTATTACGGGCCAGACATCAATAATTCGTCTTACACCCTCTGCCTGTGGTTGCTTTAATAAGGCAGTACTGACCGGAGGAGCATCTTCCATCAGGTCAATATTATATTTACCCTGCTCGGCTGAATTCTGCACCCCCTCATAAATCTCACATAAATCACTATACTCTTCAAGAAAAAGAAAAATATCCAGTAACTCGTTGGAATCAAGTCTGTAAGGATCCGACAGAATTAAAAGAAGGATTTGCTTGTATAAACGCTCTATCGTCATACCCTGATTAAACTTGTTGCTGCGAATTCTTTTATCCGCCACCTTGTAAAACTCAGCAAACATGTATATCTGGTTAATTTCAAGATAAGTCAGCGGTGGAGCGGTTTCATGTGCTCTGAAAGCATACAATAATGCCTGAACGATTAGCTCGATAGTTCGATACAGGCTGATATGCAAGGCTGCGTTTTTTGCTGGCTGGATGTTATTCGTATAACCGTGCAGGACAATTATCTTGTAACCGTTTGCAAGTTCAAGGTACAACCACATAATATCCTGCCGCAGAGTTCGGCGTTGCTCTGCACTAATTTGCAGCATGGATATTTTCATCTCATCGTATGAAAACAGAATTTCCTCTAACGCCTCACAATAAACCTCAAGCAGTTTCAGCCTCTCGTCCGTTTCAAGTGTTATTGCGTTAAAGGCTTCGAGAGCCGAACGTAAACTTGCAACGGTAAGCGTTACATCCTCAACAGGCAGTGTAGCAAGCCATTCGGAAAGGCTTTTTGTGTCCAGTTTTACAGTTGTATTTTCTGCAGCATGCTGGGGTGGAACAGTCAGGAAAAATAAATCCATCTTTAGTTAAAATTGTATGGAATCAGACAAGTTTTTCAAACTAACTCACTTAAATGTAGTTACCCGCTTCAATAATTATAGTCACTTAATCATGTTTTGCCTTAAATACTGACAATTTATCCCGGCTGATTTTGGTAATAATTCACAAAATATACTTATAGTTAATATACCCACCGTTGCGTCTGCCAGATATTTGTAACTAACTCACATTATTAACCCATAAAATTTAACTGCCTGTTAGCCTGCCGTACTGCATACTCTGTTTCGTGAGTACATCTTAATCTAATAATTGTTTATGGAGAAACATTATGAAAATCACCAAAATAACTGCAATAACTTTAGCGGGAATCTTTAGCACAGCAATAACTATTTCCTCTGCACAGGCAGAATGCAGCATTCAACTTCCATATGAGCAACTGGTTGACTGTATCGTGGTTGAAGGCTCAGGCGCTGAGTATAAAAATGAAGACAAAACCGATGACGTAGATATCAGTGTTAATAACGAAGAACGTCCGGCATCGAATAAACTGGTATCAGAGCTGGGATCTGAACTGGCATCTGAACTGGCATCTGAACTGGCATCAGCCGAATAAGTATTTATAAGTCTCACTCCTCGAGAGCGGTGTAATATAATTTTAAGGATTACACCATTTATACAGCGTGGTTCCTTCCGCGCTGTTTTTTTACCTATTTTTTTTCGGTAAAAATCTCTGATTCAGGTCGGAATGCCAACCAGGCAAAAGCAAAATGTACCCCATTATCAATGGCTGATAACCTGGCCCCTTTTAGCTTGCCCGCTGTAGCCAGACCTAAAATATTCCAACTGCTGTTTGTTTGCCTGTCACGAATCCTTCCATTATCCATAGTAAAGCTTAACAACCTGTTATTATAACGTCTGTTATAGGCCACCGCTGCCGGAATGGTTCTGGAATCTTCAATCCACTGTTTATCGACTGCCGACAACATTCCGTGTTTACTGAATACAACTACAGACATGCCTGCAAAGTTGTCGTTTATTATTTTTTGCTTTCGCAGATGCGATAATGGATAAACCCGATGTTTATCACCAATACTAACTGCTAACACACGCTCCATGGCAGGTAGGCGCTTATCTTTAGCATCAAAAAACAGGAAAGGCGATTCGTCTATATCGTCATAACCACGAAAAGGGTTTTCACCATATTGCTTATTATAGCCTGTTTCCCGGGACAACACCTTGCCTTGCGGGTAACTTTTAACAAAGTCGCGGTATGCAATCACTTGTGAAGCAACTGTGTTTAATTTTACCTTGTCGTATTTACCAACAATGCCAACACCAGTAAATTGCTGCCACCAGCTCTGTGACTGTCGGTCGTACATGATAAGATCACTCTTGCGCAAGGAGCCACTCACCCCAAAATCAAGCACTTCGCCCTGAATCGTTCTTTCGTAAACAATAGAAGCATTACACAGCGGGCAAAAAGTAACAGCAATCGGTTTGCCATTAATGTTGTCATTGACTATTTCATGGTGGATCATGATCTGTAACGGATAAGCTTTCGCAGTATTGGCATATTGAACAACAATGATCGGTTCACCCGGTTGTATCCAGCCAATTTCATTTATTGACTTAAATACCGGTGAATCAATAGATGGTATCGCATCTTTAGGAAGCGCCTGATAGAGGATTTCGTCTGGATGAATACTGCTTTTAGTAAAGTCTGTATCGGGCCACTCTTTTTGCATTGTTTGCTGTGTGGCACTAAAGTGTTTTTTTAAGTCGATACTACAGGCCGATAAAAGTACCATAAGACTCAGACTTAGTATAAAGGAGTGTTTCACCATAGTGCTTAGAACCAGACAGCTTTAATAGTTCAAATTATTTTCAATTAAACAGCTAATATGCGAGTATACTAATACTCTTATCTACAAACTATTTATCTACAAACTATGCTCAGCGATGACTAAACTACTGATACTTGGCAACGTCTGGCCAGAACCGAACTCCTCTGCAGCAGGCAGTCGCATGTTGCAGTTAATGGATACATTTCTGTCTGAGGACTGGCAGATTACTTTTGCCAGCCCGGCAGCAGAAAGTGAACACCGCTTCGAATTTGAAAAACTTGGCGTTATAAAAGCCAATATCGAAATTAACAGCCAAAGTTTTGATACATTTGTTAGCGAACTAAAGCCCGACATAGTTTTATTCGATCGCTTTATTATGGAAGAACAATTTGGCTGGCGTGTTGCACAATATTGCCCGGAAGCATTACGCCTGCTTGAAACGGTAGACTTACATTGTTTACGTGAAGCTCGACAGCATGCACTAAAACAGCAACGTGAATTTACCAGAACCGATCTTTTTAATGACATAGCCAAACGGGAAATCGCCAGTATTTTACGTTGTGACCTGTCATTATTAATATCAAGCTATGAAGTAACCTTATTAACTGACTATTTCAAAGTTGATAAAAACTTATTACTGTGGCTACCATTTATGATTGAACCTGTCACCGACAGGCTGCAACAAAGCTTACCCCCTTTTGAGCAACGACAAAATTTCATAACCATAGGCAATTTTCGTCATCCACCAAACTGGGATGCTGTTTTATTTTTAAAACAAACAATCTGGCCACTGATTCATAACAAATTACCCCAGACAGAAATGCATATATACGGTTCCTATCCCCCACCGAAGGCAATTCAGTTACACAAGCCCGAACAAGGGTTTTATATAAAGGGCTGGGCAGAAAGCGCAGAAGAGGTGATAAAAAATGCACGTGTCTGCCTCGCGCCGCTACGTTTTGGTGCCGGTATTAAAGGTAAACTTTTTGATGCCATGCAATACGGTACACCGAGCATTACAACTGATATTGGTGCAGAAAGCATGCATGGCAATCTGAACTGGAATGGCTTTATAAAAAACTCACCGGAAAATTTTTCTGAAGCGGCTATAAAACTTTATAACGATAAAAATTTATGGCTTACAAAGCAAAACAACGGCTTTAAGCTGATAAACACACTGTATAACAAAAACACCCATAGAGCATCCCTGCTCGAAAAGCTACAAGTGATTAAAATCGGCCTGAAAGAACATCGACTAAACAACTTTTATGGCAGTATGTTGCAACACCATACACTTAAAAGTACGCAATACATGGCGCAATGGATAGAAGCAAAAAACAGGTTAAATCAGGATTAATATTTAAGCTGCTTTATTCTTCGGATGATTCCGTCTTTTCTATTTTCGGCACATTCGCCGAAGCTGAACCCATTGCCGGTGCTGCAGGCGCTGGTTTAACATTA
>JALTLP010000293.1 GCA_027001895.1 Chromatiales bacterium
TATTATTTATTTTTGGTAAAGACATTTGCCAGTGTTCTGTGTCGGGCTTGCTTTGTGCATAACCGAGTACGACAAAATTATGCAACGCATGCAGTCCGTCATTCTCACCCGCGGTAATATCAACCTGCATACCATTACCTAGCAGAGCGATATTAAGTATTAATTGACCTGTTGTTTTTTGTGCAGGCTTAAAGTTTGCAACGACAGTATTATTTTTTAGTGTAATGTTTAGTTCCCCGGCGTTTAGGTGCCGTGCTTGCGGAGTCGAATTAAAAAAACCACGTCGCCAGGCCGTTCCATTAACAACAAATGCAGGTGTATAAACTGTTCGTACGTGTCTTAATTTAGCATAACGACGTTGACGCATTGAAAACTGCGGCTGTGCAAAAACATCTTTCCAGCCGATATAGTCCCAATAATCAACATGAAATACCACCGGGATATACTTTGTCCAGAGTTCGTTATTATTTATATAGCTGTTAATGTATTTTTCTGCTGGTGGGCAACTGCTGCATCCCTGAGAGGTAAACAATTCTATAAATACAGGGCTTTTGCCTTTGCTGCTAAATTGAAAATTATCTGAATAGCTGTTGTAGCTAAACAACATAGCAAATACAAGAATGAGAAATTGATGTGATTTCATTTCTCAAGTGTAGTAAAGAAGTGCCTGGATAATAATAACAAAAGGATAACAATTATGATTTTTGTTTCTTGACATTGAAATATCGCAGGAGTATAAAAATGTGTAAAATTTATTTTTCAGGATGTAAACTAACGGTATGGAACACCTTAAATTAACCTTACTGGTTTTTCTTTTATCGGCCTGTAGTTTTAATCCGCAGCATAAAATTTCTTCCTTTACTGGCACTGTTCTGATAGGTCAGGCCTACCCTTCAAAAGATATTGTTTTATTTCATCCTACTTCGGAAAATAATAAGCGTAATTCATGGCCGAAAAAAGTGAATGTTATCCCTCTGCTTCCAGTTAAAATAAAGCTTTCCGGCAGGAAGGGGGCAAGGTTTTATAAAAAAATAAATGATATCTATGTACCTGAGTATGAAAAAATGCCAGTGATTCATAAAAGTAGCTGCTCGGATGATAATTATCGGGCAAACAAAAATTATCAATATGTTCAATCAGAATGGTTTGTTGATTTTTTTGACCGTGGTTTTTCCGATAATTGTTTTCGTGAAGATGCTGTTGCTGTTTATAAAGTATCTGAAAAATTATCATTCTCATTTCCTGCAATAGCTTTTTCTGGCAACATGAATAATGTTGATGTTTCATATAAAAACCATGGTAAAAAACGGGTGTTGTCCACTAAACAGTTAAGACAGGTTGAGGAATATAAAAAGCAATTTCGCAAACATTACAGGCAAGCTTATAACATTGAGTATGATGAAAATAGCAGTAATATTGGAACGATACCCACGGTAGCGGATGCAAGAATACTTTTAGAACTTACAGACAACAATACCGGTCAGCGTTTAATGGTGTCCTTTTGGGAAAAAATAACAATAGCGCAGCATGTTTACCGGGTGATTATTGTAGACAGAATCTATAATGGTAAGGTGCTTGAAACGATTGAATTTACGCGACCACAAGGGGTGCTGGGCTGATTATGTCTGATTGATTAGCGTGGAGAAATAAGTATGGCTGTTAAGGATGATGTTAAAAAAGTAAAAAAAGCATTTGAAGCTAAATATCCAAAATTAAAAGGGACAGTATATCTGACATCAGGTAATAGAACATGGCGTAAACAACTCGATTTTATACTAGAGCGTGACAATGCTTATAAAAATATAAAAAGAAGGTTTAAGAAAAAATTCAAGGCAGTATTGGAAAAAGCAAACTTACATATATTAATGGAAAAGGTGAAAGGAAATTCATCTATATATGGAGTATCTATAAAAAAAGCAAACGTATTCCATATCTATAAATAACTTTTATCAATTTATAGGGCGCATTAAAGGTGCTTCAACTTCGTTGCGTTTATCTTTGCCAAGATGTTTTTCAATCAGGGTGAGTGCAAAGTCCATCGCGGTGCCAGGGCCACGTGAAGTAACTATATTGCCATCAACGACAACGCTGTTGTTACTGTAATTCATATTATTTATTTCAGAATCATCAAGACTGCCGGGGTAACTGGTAATGGCTTTGCCATCGAGTAAGCCGGCAGATGCAAGTGCTTTTGGTGCAGCGCATATAGCGGCAACGGTTTTATTGTTAGCGGCCATTTGTTTTAACTTGGTTTGTACCTGCTCGCTGTTTTGTAAATAATCGGCACCGGGTAGTCCACCGGGTAAAACGATTAAGTCAAAATCGTCATCCATCACTTTGTCTATGGTGGTTTGTGGTATCAGTACCATGCCGCGACTGGCGGTAACTGGGTTGCTGTCCAGTCCGGCTGTTACAACCTGCATGCCTGCGCGGGTAAGCAGATCTGTTACTGTCACTGCTTCAAGTTCTTCGCAGCCCTGGGCCAGCGGAACCAAAACTTTTAATTGCTTTTTAGCGATGTCTGCCGTGTTTGCCATTGTGTCAGCCTTTTTTGCTGTTTTTTCCGGGCGCGAATTTGTTTACGAATATTCAGTAGCTGTGACACATAAACAAATTCCAGACCCTGCTGTTTTGCCTGGGGTAACCATTGTTCAAGTACCGTCATCGTTTCGGGAAATGGGTGAGCAATGACGACGGCACTTCCGTTTCTTTTAGCAACGTCAACTGCGAGTTGTAACTGCCTGTGCATTGCTTTGTTAGTCAGATCATGGTCTACAAATATATCGCGTGTTTCACTGCGTATACCATATTGGCGTGCTGCATTTAAGGCCATGCTTTTTTCAGAAGTGCGACTGTCTACAAAATAGATTTGTTTTTCTGCCAGTTGTTCCATTAACCAGGTCATGGGTTCCATCTGCTGGGTGAGTAAACTGCCCATATGGTTGTTCACGCCTTTTATATGGGGCACGGCAAGTAAGTCATGTTGCAGTTCGAGCTCAAAAACCTGTTTAGGCATATCGGCTGTTAAGCCGCCGGGTCCGAGTGTTTTGCCGTTTTGCGCTTCCATTGGCAGGTGTAACATAATTTCTTTTTGTTTTTGGTGTGCCATATTCGCCAGCTTTCTGGCATGTGGTGCATAAGGTAAAAATGAATAGGTTATGTTTTCATTCAGATTTATTGCACGTTTGCCAGACTGATAGCGGTAACCCATATCGTCAATAATTAAAGCAATATAATAGTGTGGTGCAGATCGGAAAGAGGCTGGATTAACCGCTGCCTGATAGGCGGGCTGGTTAGGCAAAGTATTCGGGCCGAGTAGTTCGATAGCATTGGCTGCGCTGCTGCATAGCCAGGTGGTAAAAATTGTTAGCAGTAAGCGCATATAGTAGCTTCCATTAGAAAAAAGACACAGAGCTTTAAGGAGTTGCACCTGTTAACTTTAAAAATGACTTAACTGTAATTATAGCAGTAGTTACGGTGCTGTTACTTTCTCAGCAAGGTTAAACCTTTTAGTAAATTTAAAGCCTCATACAACGGATAGTCTGTACTTGCCAGAGGTTTTTCTTTTTTATTCTCTTTATTATTTTTCTTTTTTGTAACCTTTGGTTTTTTGCCATTTTCCAGGTGGCCTTTCAGGTCGGCTTCTTTAATATACTGGTTGCCGCCTTCTTTTATATCGACCGTGATATTTCTCAGTTTAATATCAGGGGTAATACCTTCTGCCTGGATGGTGCGGTCGTTGGGTGTATAGTAACGTGCGGTTGTCATTTTAAGTGCAGTGTTATTGCCCAGTTTTACGATAGATTGTACCGAGCCTTTACCAAATGTTTGTTGACCCATAATAACAGCGCGCTTGTGATCCTGGAGTGCACCGGAAACAATTTCGGATGCCGATGCAGAACCCCCATTGACCAGTACAACCAGTGGTGCGCCGTTGATTTGATCGATAGGCGTGGCCTGAAAACTGTGTTGACTATCAAGGTGGCGGCCACGTACAGAGACGATGATGCCTTCAGTAAGGAATGCATCGGACACGGAAACGGCTGCATCGAGTAAGCCGCCCGGGTTATTTCGTAAATCCAGCACCAGGCCTTTAAGCCCGGTCTTTTTGTTTTTCTTTTTAATATCATCAATGGCTTTATTTAAGTCTTCACCGGTACGTTGCTGGAACTGGGTAATGCGGACATAGCCGTAGCCGGGCTCAAGCACACGGTACTTGACGCTTTTAACCCGAATTTTGTCGCGTACAACGTGCACTTTGAACGGTTTATCAACACCTTCACGGGAAATAAGCAGGTCGATAGCTTCGCCGGGTTTACCGCGCATAAGCTTAACGGCTTCGTCCAGTACCATACCTTTTACGGGTTTTTCATCGAGACGGATAATCAGGTCGCCTGCCTTAATGCCGGCACGTTGAGCGGGTGTGTCATCGATAGGGGATATAACTTTTACAAAACCGTTTTCCATGCCAACCACGATACCCAGGCCACCAAATTCGCCTCTGGTGCCAACGGTCAGCTCTTTGAATTCTTCTATATCTAAAAATGAGGAGTGTGGGTCGAGGCCGCTTAACATGCCGCGAATGGCATTGGTGAGCAGTGTTTTATCGTCAATTTTTTCGACATAGTTTTCTTTAATTTTGCCGAAAACCTCGCTTAAGGTGCGGATGTCTTCCAGAGGAATGCCGTCATATGCCTGGCTGGCTGTTTTTTCGGCAAAAACACTCTGCCCAAGGGCTAAAATAACCCCCAAAAACAAACCAAACATTAAAATCAATAAGTTACGTACATTTACTGGCATAATTCATTTCTCTGTGTTTTTAGCTTAAGGCTTCGGCCTAAGCCTCTATTTTTAAACGATCTATTAATAAAAAGTTAACCCTATAGATACTACCTTAAATTACGGTAGTGTCCACTATTTAATAAATAATGTGTGCTCAAAGTGGGGGTTTTAACCACGTCGCACTTTACGACACCAGATTTTTGGGTTAGTTGGCTTGCCATTATGACGAATTTCAAAATACAGTCCGGCTTTTGCCTGGCCGCCGGTGCTGCCGACCTGGCCAATAATATCGCCGGCTTCGACCCAGTCACCGGTCTCTTTTTTGAGGGTTTCGTTATGACCGTACAGGCTCATATAACCATCGCCGTGGTCAATAATAATAAGCAACCCGTAACCTCGCAGCCAGTCTGCATAGGCAACCCGGCCATGCGAAATGGCGCGGACATTGTTACCCTGGCGAGCCTTGATAATAACGCCATTCCACTTTATACGGGCAAGTTTGCGGGGTTTGCCAAACAGGGCTTTAACCTTGCCAAGAGCGGGCCAGTAAAGCTTGCCTTTTAATTTTGCAAAGGGTTCGCGCTTGCCTGCTTCGACCAGAATTTCGGGCATGGACTCGGTAATAACATTTAAAACACGTTGCAGTTGTTGTTCGTTTGCCAGCATTTGTTGTAACTGGTGGTCCTTGTCTTTTATATCTTGTGACAGCCGGGCAATAACGATGGCACGTTCCTTATAACTGCTTTCCAGTGCGCGTTTTTCTGCCAGTTGCTGTTGTTTGAGGGTTTGCAGGGTTTGTGTTTCCTTGCGGATACGTTTTTTAATTTGCGCCAGACTGGCCAATGTTTTGGTTGATGTATCAATGCGGTCGGAGCGGGCCTGGTTAAAATAACGGTAATAGGTGAGAACCCGGCCTATTGCATTGGGATTTTCCTGGTTTAATAACAGTTTTAAATATTCCTGTTTGCCAATGGTGTAGGCGGTACGCACTTGCTGGCCTAGCAGGTCACGTTGTAAGGCAAGATCTTTATTTAATTCATTTCTTTGTTTTTGCAGTTTGCGCAAACGTCTGTTCTGGTAGCGTAGCTTACGTTTTAACTGGTTTAAATTTTTTACCCGTTTACTGATATTAATTTCGGTTGTACGCAGTTCCTGTCTGACCTTGTCATGCAGGTTGCGAACCTGATCGAGCTCGTTACGTATATTTTTTATTTTTATTTTAAGTTTTTGCAGTTCTTGTTGGCGTTGTTCCTGATCATCGTCATCATCGGCATAGGCATACAGCACAACACTGCTTAAAAGCAGGCAGATTAGTAGAGTGGTTAGTTTTAAAAAATGATTATGCATTATTTAAGACAGTTTCTTAATCATGGTTTTGTGGGGTATGCCTGCATCCATAAATTCATTGCCTTTACATTCAAAGCCAAATTTTTCATAAAATGGAACAGCCGTTAACTGGGCATGTAAAAAAACTTTTTGCAGTTTTTTTTGCCTTGCAATGTCGAGTAATGTTAACAAAATTTCTGATCCAATACCCTGATTTCGGAATTTTTTTAACACAGCCATGCGGCCAATATGTCCGTCATTTTTAATCCGACCCGTTGCGACCGGTTGTTGCAGGCTGTCTATGACCAGCACATGATTGGCAACAGCATCGAACTCATCCCATTCGAGTTCTTCTGGTACTTTTTGTTCGTTTATAAATACTTCACGGCGGATATGACTAAGTTGTTGGTGGCTTTGTTGCCACTGGCAGGATTTAAGTGAGTAATTTTTAAGCATTAATAGCGTAGCTCCTGGAGTCTTTGGGAAAGCCTCAAGTATGAAAATATTTAATACAGTTCTAGTGCTACCTTGACCAAAGTATTTATTATATTATACCAGTACATCTTAACGTTTTAAGGTTTGTTGTCATGACAAATATAAATAATAGCCGTTTTTTACTACTCAGCTTCCCTTTAATACTATTGGTGATGGTTGTTCTGTCGGGTCCAGTGCTTGCTGATGACGAGGACGATGAGGAGGAAGTAAAACCAGAGCCAAAGTTTGTTGTATTGGATTTAACTCGGTATAAAGTAAGTGCTGTTAACCCGGTAAAGCCGGCTGTTCTTGCGCTGACTTCACGTGGCTGGACTGTCACCGAGTTTGATAAAACACGTGCGATTGGATTTTATGCACCAAAGAGTCATTTGTCACGTGTCAGTATCAATTATTCAAATCTGAAACAGGTGACATTCCGCTATATTGATAAGGGTAAAGATCAGAATCTTGATTACCTTAAAAACCTGAGTCGCGATTATATCGGTGGCTATTTGTCATGCCGCTTTATCAGGCGCTAGACAGGGGATTACGCATATGAAAAATCGTTTACTTATTTTGCCGGTATTTATTGTATTGGCACTGTTTACAACCGTCAGTTATGCAGATGACGATGACCGAGTGCTTACCTTTAATGTCAGTGTTTTAAACATTCCATTACAATCGGCAAAGCGTGCTACTCTTCACGCAATTAATTTCAAGAACTGGAAAATTAATACGGTTACTCAGAAAGAAATTTATTTTCAGTATGATGATGTTAAAGCAATGGCTGATTTTAAGAATTACCCAGAGATAAAACTTATCTATACCGGGGAAGACACGGGTTCTTCCAGATGGTTTCCGGCGATTAAGAAAAATGCCCTGGTTGAAATGGTTTATTGCATGTAATTAATTTATTGGCAGCAGGCTTCCGTTATTGTAGAGCGACACGATTAACTGCTGTTCGGTTTGTTCAAAATTCTGATCATCAATTCTTAATTCCCGTTGTGCACACAATGTTTGGGCAAACAGCTGGTTTACGCTGAATTTATGGCGGTCTATAAACAACATTGTCTTATCCCCATTATTGATAAAAGCGAAACGACTTGCCGGATTGCGAATTAAAACCGGCTGGGTTTGCTTTAAGTCTTCAAAAGTTTTGAACGGCTGCTCGTTTTCAAATACCAGGTCTGTTTTTGTGTCGCTAACAAAGCGACCGAACCATTCGGCAAGTGCAGGATGTTCAGGATTTAAATATTCTTTTAATATTTTACGCATATTGTTTATTGCATCTTGCGTTATTTCATTTGGGTGTTTTTGCACAGAGAGGTTTTTATCCTTCCAGGTTTTATCGGTGGGCAGGTCGTTAGCTATAAAATCGATAAAGCTTGTCAGCATTTCAGCATGAGTGGGTGCACGAAAGCCAATCGAAAAACTCAGGCAGTCATTTTTTGCAACACCATAATGACTTACACCCGGGGGTATATAAATAATATCGCCGGGTTCAAGCAGCCATTGCTGTTCGGCTTTAAAGTCTTTCTGGATTTTAAGGTTGGTATTTTCAAGCTGGTTATCTTCGCTGACTGGTTGACTATTGGTTTGCCAGAGCCGCTGGCCCTGAGCCTGTAAAATAAATACATCGTATTGATCCAGGTGTGGGCCAACCGTCCCGCCTTCCGGGGCGTAGCTAATCATTAAATCATCAACGCGCCACTCGGGAATAAATCGAAATGCATCCACTATCCAGGCAAGTTGTGGAAGATGTTTTTCTACATCGTTTACCAGTAAAGTCCAGTGTGTTTCAGGCAGAGTAGCAAATAATTCTTCAGCCATTGGCCCGTTAATAAGTTGCCACGGATGCGCGCCGCCTTTTTCTATAACGATACGGGAATGCACATCTTCTTCGCAGGCAAGTCCGGCAAGTTCTTCGGCTGAGATTGGTGATCTAAAGTTCTTAAAACCCTGGCGGATAACCAGTGGCTTTTGTTGCCAGATATTTTTTATAAAGTCCTGGGTATTGAGTTTATCAATGCTTGTAAAGTTATTTTGCATATTCAATCTGTGGCCAGAATTTTGTGTATTTATGTTGCTATGTTAGAACAAATAAAATACAAACGAAATGCCTTTATATATTCTGTTTTTTTTTAGTATCTACTCAAGCCCTTATGAGTAATAATAAAGCAAATTCTAAGAAGAGTTGTTGGTTGGCGATACAGTCCTTGCCTGAGTCTTTTGTAAATGCTCAAATGATGTAACAAATAAAAAAATATCGGGATAAAATCCGGTATGGCTGGCTAGTAACAGATAACGTATCTGCATAAAAGGAGTTTGTGATGTTCAAATATAAAATAAAATATTCTTCGGCAATCTTGCTGCTATTCCTAACCTTAAGCCCGTTAACGGCTAATGCTAATGATGTCGAAGATTCAATACAAACAGGACTTAAGCTGTATAAAAATGGTAAATATAACGAGGCTGTAAACAGTCTGCGTCAGGCTACAAAACAAATCCGGCATGAAACCAGGGAAAAACTTGTAAAATTTTTACCCAAAGCCTTGCCGGGCTGGAAGAGCGAGTCCGAAGATACAGAAATGATAGGTGACGATTTGATGGGTGCAGGTGTAATGGCAGAGCGTAAGTACACACCCATAGACCAACGATTGCCACATATAGTGATAGTGAGAATTATTATTAATTCTCCTGTTCTGGAAGGTCTTGTAGAAATGTATTCAATGCCGGACTTTGCCGCTGCTTATGGTAAAAAGACTTTAACTATTAACGGGCAAAAAGCGCTACTGGACTATGAGAAAGGCAGTGGGGAAAGCAAGATCAGTATTGTTGTTGCTAAAAGATATATTGTTGAAGTTGAAAGTAGATTTATTTCTTTTCTGAAAGATACTGCGAGAACAACCGGCCCGGGAAAACAATATGCAACTTTGATTAACTATAAAAAACTTAAAGCCTTAAAACTTTAGGCAGTAAAATATTCAGTACGTTTATATTAATTAATAAAAATTCATAAATTTTCGACAGATAATAACAGGGAATAACGTATATGTATTATATCGTTACTCCCTGTTCTTGATAAGCTGCTATTTTATGGGGCACCTGTTCCTGGATTACCAGGCATTCCGTTTCCTGGACCATTATTTTGGCGCTGTTTCATACGTTCCTGTGCTGCAGCTTGTAGTTTTGCCATACGTTCCTGTGCTTCTGCTTGTCGTTCGGCCATGTGATCACCTGAAGATTGGTGACGTGACGAAGCAGAGTGGTTGCCCGACATTGAGCCACCATGATCAGAAGCCAGTGCAGCGCCTGAAGCTGTGAATAAAACCAGTGAAGCATTCAAGATAATAGATTTAGTAAGTGTTCGCATATTTATTCACTCCTGTTTTTAAAAAATGCGTTAGAGAAATTAGTGAGATTCGTTCTCACTGAGGAAGATACTATGCTCATGGCAAAGTACTGGCAAGTTTATCCGTTGTGTAAATATTGAATTTGTGATGTCAAACAAAAATATATGTTGTGAGCTTCAGATATGGATAAATTACTATAATTTCAAATAAAATTTATAGCGCTATAAAAATTTAAATAAAACTTGATAGCATTTAGATATGCTGATGTCGACCTGACGATACCTTTTTGATTAGCTATATGTTTGTTAACAACTTAAAAATTGAGAAGGTGAAGGGGTTTTCAGAGAGCAATATATAAATATATTACTCTCTGATTCAAACTAGTGATTAATCATCATCACCGTTTCGTCCTGAGCGACCCATTGCACGGTTAGTCTGTGCATTGCCCTGGTTCATTGCCATGCGAGCCTGAGCAGCAGCCTGTTGTTGAGCCGCCTGAGCCTGTGCAGCGGCTTGTTGCTGTGCCATGCGAGCCTGTGAAGCAGCTTGTTGTTGAGCCATTTGTGACTGACCCATAGAGCTATTCCCAGGCATTGAGCCACCACGACCATGACCTTCAGCCATTGCAGCACCTGAAGCTGTTAACAATACAAGGGAAGTACTCAAGATAATAGATTTTGTAAATGTTCGCATATTTATTCACTCCTGTTTGTAAAATGCGTTAAAGAGATTAGCGAGAGTCATTCTCACTACGCATGATAATATTAGTATGTTTTAATACATACAAGAAAAAACAAAGGGTAAATATTCAAACTGTGAAATCAACCTTAAAACAAGGTTAATGAATCAGGATGTTCTCAGTGAGTAACATTATTCTCATAGACTAAATTAAACTGTCCTGGCCTTCTGCCTGTTTTGGTTTAACCAGGCTGCGTCCCAGCATTTCACTCGGTTGTTCTATGCCCATTAAATAAAGCATAGTGGGCGCAATATCGGACAGGGCGCCAGTGGTTTCAAGTTCGGCTTCGCGGCCAACATATAATAATGGCACCGGGTTAGTCGTGTGAGCTGTATGCGGCTGGCCGGTTTCAACATCGAGCATTTTTTCTGCGTTACCGTGGTCGGCAGTAATTAAAATTTCACCGCCTGCTTCCTGCACAGCTTCAATCACTTCTCCAACACAGCGATCAACGGTTTCAATGGCTTTAACCGTGGCATCGAAGTTGCCGGTATGGCCGACCATATCCGGGTTGGCATAGTTACAGATGATAACATCGTACTTGTCACTCTTAATGGCGTCGATCAGTTTTCTGGTAAGTTCCGGTGCGTTCATCTCCGGCTGCATATCGTAGGTTTTTACGTCAGGCGAAGGTACTAAAATGCGGTCTTCAAATTCAAACGGTTCTTCACGGCCACCGTTAAAAAAGAAGGTAACGTGGGCATACTTTTCTGTTTCGGCAATGCGTAACTG
>JALTLP010000294.1 GCA_027001895.1 Chromatiales bacterium
CGGGTTCTGCTGGTATGGAAACCTGCTTTGTAAACCTTGTTGAGCCGGGCGATAAAGTGATTGTTTGTCAGAACGGTGTATTCGGTGGTCGTATGAAAGAAAATGTCAGCCGTTGTGGCGCTACCGCTGTTATGGTTGAAGACGACTGGGGCAAAGCCATTGATATTGTAAAAGTCGAACAGGCTTTAAAAGATAACCCCGATGCTAAAATTCTGGCATTTGTTCACGCGGAAACATCAACCGGTGCGCAGTCTGATGCAAAGGCCTTAACCGCACTTGCTCACGAGCATGACTGCATCGTCATCGTGGATGCGGTAACATCTTTAGGTGGTACAGAATTAAGAGTGGACGACTGGGGCATTGATGCAATTTATTCCGGTACACAAAAATGTTTGTCAGCACCACCGGGCTTATCACCGGTCAGTTTTAATGAACGTGCTGCTGAAATTATTAAGAACCGTAAAACACCGGTACAAAGCTGGTTTCTGGATTTAAGCCTGGTGATGGGTTACTGGGGTACAGGTGCCAAGCGTGCTTACCACCATACCGCGCCGGTTAATAATCTGTATGGTTTGCATGAGTCACTGGTTATTTTACAGGAAGAAGGTCTGGAAAATTCATGGGCGCGTCATGCGCAAATGCATCAGGCTTTACGTGCGGGGATTGAAGCAATGGGTTTGCAGTTTATCGTTGATGAAAAAGATCGCCTGCCACAGTTAAATGCCGTGACTATTCCGGATGGTGTGGATGATGCAGAAGTACGTTCACGTCTGTTAAAGGACTATAACCTTGAAATTGGTGCAGGCCTTGGTGCACTGGCCGGTAAGGTATGGCGTATTGGTTTAATGGGTTATGCCTGCAATGAAAAAAATATTGCATTCTGCCTTAATGCGCTCGATGAAGTGTTAACAGATATGGGTGCAAAAATTAACAGCGGTGTTGCAGTAGATGCGGCAAAGCAAAAGATAGCGGCTTAAGCAAGGCTGTTAATCTATAAACAAGCCGGGGCAGGCAGCCCCGGTTTTTTTATGCTGAAAAAAAATTTAAAGGCTAAATAAAGCGAAAGAAACCGGCGAGGAACAACAGGCACAGGACGCCGGCAATAATAAAAGCAATTTTTGCATTAGGGTTATTGTTCTGCTTTAAGGCAAAACCTACCCAGGTACTTATGGCAACAAGAATCAGTAATAAAATAACGGAGCGCATGGCGACCTTATGTTGTAGTAGAGTTTATTGTAGAAGTTTTACCAGTAATATAAAGCCAGGACAAGCTATCATTGCTATTCCGGTACAGTGACTGAGTTGTTTATAGTCATCCGCACAACGTTGTCCATGAGATAAATATAGTCCATATTGACTCAGGTTAAAGTTTATCAGCTTGTATGTTAATAGACTAAGTTACTGATTTTTAAATAAAATACTAGCCAGGCAGGGCTGAATAAAATTTTTCCATTCATCCCTTGAAAGCACAGGGTTGTTGCCCCATTTAAAAGAGTAAATTTAAAGACATTCCTTAAAGTAAGACCAAAAGCATTTAGCAGGAGTAATAAATGACCGTGGATACCCAAAAAGAAACGCTCAGTTTCCAGACTGAAGTAAAGCAATTACTGAATCTAATGATTCATTCTCTGTATTCGAACAAGGAAATATTTGTACGTGAACTTATTTCAAATGCTTCGGATGCCTGTGACAAGCTGCGTTTTGAAGCGCTTAAAGATGACGCGCTTTACGAAGGAGATAGCGACTTAAAACTTGTTATTGATATTGATAAAGATGCCGGAACCATCACTATCGAAGACAACGGTATTGGTATGAACCGTCAGGAAGTGATTGATAATATCGGTACGATAGCCAATTCAGGTACCAGGAAATTTCTTGATTCACTTTCCGGTGACCAGTCCAAAGATGCACAATTAATTGGCCAGTTTGGTGTGGGTTTTTATTCTTCATTTATTGTTGCTGACAAAGTAACGGTTGAAACCCGCCGTGCAGGTGACAAGGCTGAACAGGGTGTGCGCTGGGAATCTTCAGGAGAAGGTGAATTTACGCTTGAAAATATCGACAGGGAAAAACGCGGTACCAAAATTACTTTACATATGCGTGAAGACGAAAAAGAATTTCTCGAAGCTATGCGCTTGCGCACTGTTGTAAACCGTTACTCCGATCATATTGCCATGCCAATTTCAATGTACAAGCTTGATGACAAAGGTAA
The DNA here is from genome assembly GCA_027001895.1 of Chromatiales bacterium. Taxonomy (GTDB): domain Bacteria; phylum Pseudomonadota; class Gammaproteobacteria; order UBA6429; family Thiohalophilaceae; genus SZUA-37. The sequence continues at coordinate 2,213 of JALTLP010000294.1, forward strand.
AAAAACCGATGAGCTGGAAGTTGTTAACAAGGCATCGGCCTTATGGAAGCGCAGCAAGTCAGATATTACTGACGAAGAATATAAAGAGTTCTATAAAAGTGTAGCGTACGACTTTGAAGATCCACTTTACTGGTTACATAACCAGGTTGAAGGTACGCAGTCTTACACAACGTTATTTTACATTCCCAAACGTGCGCCGTTTGATTTATACGAACGTGATAAACAACATGGTATCAAGCTTTATGTGAAGCGTGTGTTTATTATGGATGACGCAGAACAGCTTATGCCGACTTATTTACGTTTTGTAAAAGGTGTGGTTGATTCAGATGATTTGCCGTTAAATGTTTCGCGTGAGATTCTGCAAAAGAACAAGCAAATTGATTCAATCAAAACCGGTTCGGTTAAAAAGATTCTTGCTGCATTATCTAAAATTGCCAAAGATGATACTGAGAAATATGCAACCTTCTGGGGTGAATTTGGTAATGTCCTTAAAGAGGGTATGGCAGAAGATTTTGCAAATAAGGATAAAATTGCAAAATTGTTACGTTTTGCCTCAAGCAATAATGATTCAGACGTTCAAAACGTTTCACTGGATGAATACGTTGGTCGAATGAAAGAAGGTCAGGATAAAATTTATTACATCACTGCCGAAAGTTATACCGCGGCAAAAAACAGTCCGCATCTTGAATTCTTTAAAAAGAAAGGAATTGAAGTACTGTTAATGTTTGACCGTGTTGATGAATGGATGATGTCCTACTTTAATGAGTTCGAAGGCAAGAAAATGGTTTCTG
>JALTLP010000295.1 GCA_027001895.1 Chromatiales bacterium
AAACTCCAGCTAATGTGTACGGCATAAAAGCTTTTTACAGACGAGCTGAATCCTGCGTGTTAACTATTTCATCAAGCTTCCTGCTTTGTTGTCGTCCCTTTATTAGTTAAGCTAAATGGCTACTTAATTATATAGCGCAAGATTTAAGGCTTACTGTAAAGAAGCTTGATGTTGGTTTTGGGTGAATCGCTTTTGGGGGCGAAAGCAAAACATAAACATCACCTTGTTTTATTCTACCATATTTATAGTAAGGGTTTTATATGGCAGGAAGATATACATAATACGCTGACCTTATAATATTTATATCCATTTTTCGCATACTTGAGTAAAACACTGGATTATCAGCAGAGCAATTTTTAGTAAAACCAGAGGTTTAGCTTTATTTTTTTTAAATGGCTTTAAAAACAGGGGCTAAATGGGTTGAGTTTAATCCACAGCAGCTTGTCGCTTTAAAAAGTTTAATCATCCATTTCGTGGCCATAGGTCGAAATGGCATCTTCGATTTCCTTAATGGCATCATCAATGGCGGGCTGTTGAATACTCACATGTTTGCCTTTTGTCGAGCTGGACTGGTTGAGTAATTGCAGAGAAATTAACTTGATTGCAATCGCGGTGGTATTGTCGGCGGTTGGTGAACCAAGTTGTACCGCTGTTTCAGCCAGCGAAGTGACCGCGTCTTTAAGCCTTTCACTGTTTAACTTTGCACCTATCTGTGCGTCATCGAGCGTGCCCCAGAAACCATCCGAGCAGAGCAGGATAATATCGCCTTCCATCAGCATAATTTCCTTACTTAATTCAACTTCAGGTTCTTTTACAAGCATGCCCACGCAGCGGGTAATATAGTTGCGCATGGGGTGGGTGCTGACTTTACTCAGACTGATTTCACCACTTTTATAAAGGTCTTCAACATAAGAATGATCCTGGGTACGGTAAATGGATAAACCATGACGAAACAGATAACAACGACTGTCACCAACGTGCGCCCACCAGGCACTGCCGTTTTGAATAAGACAAACCACGGCCGTGGTGCCGGGTTCTACCGGTGGAATCTGTTCGCGTCCGGCGGCCATTACGTCATTATGTGCCTGTAAAATTGCACCTTCGAGAAATTCGTAAGGGTCGGGGATGGGCATGGGTGAGTTGTTTAACGCTTTTTCAATGGTGTCGATAAGCGTTTGTGCCGCAAGCTCACCTTTGGGGCGACCACCGAGGCCATCACCCAGAACAAGTACAACACCGGCATCATATTCAAGATAACCCACACGGTCCTGGTTGGTTTTGCGATCACCTTGCAAGCTTATTTGGCTTATTTCAATTTGCATACAGGATAACTACCGGTTAAGTTCGGAATCAGGATTTGCCAGCGCTTCAATAAAGTTTTCAATATTTTGTGGTCGTAGAATAGGATCCACTTCCATTGCCCAGTCAATGGATTCCAGCAGGCGTTTTGAATATTTTTTCTTAAAGGCATTGACCGCGGGTTTTAAAGTATCGCGTTCGCGACGTTTGGTTGATGGCATCGGTGGCCCACCTTCTATGCAAGCGCGAATGGTTGCACCGATAGCATAAATATCGGTCCACGGGCCGACATAACCACCGGGGTCAAGCTGTTCTATTGGCGAAAAGCCGGGGGTAATAACCTGGTTAGCCTGAAACTGGCGGGTTTGCATTATTTCGTGTGCTGCACCAAAGTCCAGTAGCAAAGGATTTGCTCCTTCACGTAAATGAATATTGCCGGGTTTTATATCAAGATGCAGCAGGCCATTCTGGTGAATGGTTTTAAGCCCGTCCAGCAAAGGCATAAAGACCGCCATTAAAAACTGTTCACTCATATTGCCTTTATGACGTTTTATATAACTTTGCAGGTTTATACCTTCTTCGTATTCCATCACCATATAAACTGTACCGTTTGCACGGAAAAAGCTTATTACGTTAACAATATTGGGATGTTTTAAATTAGAGAGGGTATTGGCTTCCTGAAAAAACAGTCGCTGGCCGTGGCCAAACTTGTCACCACAATCCGAATTAAGCGCACTGATATGCATATCGTGTGTGCGGGTGGCCAGCTTGGTAGGCATGTACTCTTTAATAACCACCTCTTTGTTGTAGGTGTTGTCTTTTGCCAGATAGACAATACTAAACCCACCACCACCGAGTGTGCGGATAACGGTGTAGTTATCGATAACAGTGTTTGCAGGTAATTCGTGGGCTAAGTCAGTCATTTGTTAGGGATTATAGCTGTTTTTAATTGGCTTGGCAGGTAATATAATCACACAGTTGGATATGGCCGGTAATTTAATTCAGGACTCGATATGACCCAAAGCATGACCGCATTTGCCCGAAATGATATAACTGTGGGTAATGTAGACATTAGTCTGGAGCTGCGCAGCGTAAACCACCGTTATCTGGATATTTCGATTCGCGCACCCGAAGACGTTCGTGAAATTGAACAAACATTGCGCGAACTTGTTTCACATAAACTGGGGCGTGGGAAGGTTGAGCTGAATATCCGAACACAAAACACCGTTCTGGCAGAATCCGAGACCGATATTGAGCTTGATATGCCCCTGGTAAAACAACTGGCTAAGGCGAGCGAGTCGATTGCTCAACAATTAAAAAACAGCAGCGCGATAAACCCACTGGATATACTGCACTGGCCGGGTGTAATCCAGGCAAAACCGATTAATTCAGAAGAATTACATAAAAATATAAAGGCATGTTTACAACAGGCGCTCGATGACTTTGTAGAAACACGAAAGCGCGAAGGAGAAAAACTGGCAGCGATGCTATTAAAACGTTGTGATGAAATGGAGCAGATAACAACCGAAGTCAGTAAGTTGCTACCGGATATTTTGCAGGCAAGAAAACAAAAAATACAGCAACGCTTAAAAGAATTTGACGTAGATAGCGATGACAAGCGCATCGAACAGGAAATGGTTTTGCTTGCACAAAAAATGGATGTCGCTGAAGAACTTGACCGCTTAGGTGCACACCTTGACGA
>JALTLP010000296.1 GCA_027001895.1 Chromatiales bacterium
CACAAGGGTAATTTCCATGGTACTCAGCTCACTGGAATCTTTTAACAGTTCCAGGTCAAAACTGACGCCTAGAATAACAATGGCATGAATCGCCAGGGCAAAGAAGATTGTCATGCTCAGTCTTTCTGAACTCTTAGGGGGAGCTAGTGTAGCGTTAACCTCGAACGTATTCATTTTTTAATATTATCATGTTTTTATATAAAAAGTATAAACCCTGCCCACTTCAGAATATGTAATATATTTGTCATCCTGGTCTGGTATAAAGTCTTTCATCATAAAACTGACATATTGGATGACTAATATGACAGTTTAAAGTCAAGTTAAATCAGGTTTAATAATGAACAAATATTTATTTATTCTATTGCTGTTATTCATAGCAAATACATCTTCTGCTGCAAACACGCAGCGACTCAGACTACACGGCTCTAACACGATTGGAGCAGCATTAGCACCCGGGCTTGTAAAAAAATGGCTTAATCATAAAGGCTATAATATCGTTTCTGATAAATTTCTTGCTAAAGAAGAACGTTTAATCGTAGCCAGCAAGGCCGACCAGCGTATCGAAGTAGAAATTCATGCTCATGGTTCAAGTACTTCGTTCAGGGATTTCGCTCACGGTAAAACTGATGTGGGTATGTCGTCCCGTCCAATAAAACAAAAAGAACTGAAAAAACTGTCTTTTCTGGGTGACTTAAAAAGCAGAGACTCTGAATATATTATTGCACTCGATGGCTTGCCGATAATTGTTCACCCTTCTAATCCGCTAAATACTTTAGATAAAGAAACCGTTACCAAGATATTCAGCGGGCAAATTACCCAATGGCGTCAACTGGGTATTAAGCGTGGACGTATCCATTTGTATGCAAGAGACAATAATTCCGGAACATACGATACCTTTAAGTCATTGGTACTAAGCAAGAAAGCGCCATTAGCAAAATCGGCAAAACGTTTTGAGTCAAATGCAATTCTGTCTGACAGCGTTGCACAAGATCCAGATGGTATTGGCTTTACCGGTCTTGCCTATGTCAGAAAATCCAAAGTGTTAGCAATATCAGATGCCGGATCGAAGGCGCTTAAACCAAACACCTATACTGTTGCCACCGAAGACTATACTCTGGCACGCCGATTATTTTTATATATTCCGGAAAAAGACGCCACCCCGCTGGCACAGGACTTTGCAAATTTTTCGGCTACATCAAATATCGCGGACAAGATCGTCACAAAGGTTGGCTTTGTCTCGCAAAGAATCCTGCCTTTTAAAATGTCGATAGATAAAACAGCTCCTCTTGAATATCGAAAGCTGACAGAAAAGGCTCAACGATTGTCACTGAATATTCGTTTTAGACCTGGCAGTGTCCGCCTTGATAATAAAGCACTAAGAGATATCGAACGTATCAGTAGGTACTTATCACAGCTGCAACGCAAAAGACGCAAGATTATGCTGTTTGGTTTTTCCGACTCTCACGAGGTTGCACCTTATGTCAGTTTAAGTCTGTCAGTGCAGCGTGCTGATATTGTTGCTGACAGCCTGTTACGCGAACATGTTGCGCCATATAAAGTAAGAGGGTATGGGCAGCAATTGCAGGTTGCATCCGATAAAACGAATAAAGGGCGATACCGCAATCGCCGCGTCGAAATCTGGTTAAAGGAATAGAAGCACATCACAAAATACTAATATTGCTGGTATTAATGTGAACTGCTTCATAGTCATCACGATAGCATCTCTTTAACCTTCGTCGCTGGTAATTCTGGACAAGCAATTAACTTAAAGGAATAAAATCAATGACACATTCATTGCGTACACTACCTGGCATATCGGCCACGAAACTACTTTACACATTAACAGCAGCATTCTTTTTTCTGTCTTCAGCACATGCTGGCGATCTTAGCCCTGACTTACAGGCCAAACTGGAAACTTACAAATCCAGATTAAGCCAATGGGCCAAAGACCCTGTTATTATCAATGCCGTCAAACAGGCCAACAGCAGTAAAACAAGCATGGACAATAAAACCTGGAAAGCACTTTCTGCAACAGATGCAAAAGTGAAACCTTTTCTAAGCAGCTCTGCCGGAAAAAAATTATTTAGCTGGGAACAGGACAAGTCTTTAGGCAAGTTATTTCTGCGTGACAGCAAGGGTAACCTGGTAGCCGGCAGTAAAAAACCAGCTATTTTTAATATTTCTAACCGCCCTGCCTTTACCAAAGCTATTCGCGGTAAAATATGGAATTCCAAAAAGCCTAAAGCTGACCCAACAACCAAACTCAGCAGCATTCAGTTGTCTATCCCGGTTGTAGACAATGGTAAAGAGATTGGCGTATTGCATACCAGCATTATTGCAAACTAAAAGCCCGTATCCATTTCAGTACCCATTTAAATCTGAACTCTGTCCTGAATTTACCAGAAGTACCTGACCTTAAAAACAGAACGAAAAAAGGGCCTCGTATTAAAGAGGCCCTTTTCTTTTTTGTAGCGTGAATAATGGCTAATCTGTTTCCTGAATGGTTACCCCATCAAGCGCAGCAGAAATAGAATCGGCATCACCACCGGACTCACCGAGTTTAATCATTAAGCGTAACTCGTTGGCTGAGTCGGCATGGTTAATTGCATCTTCATAGGTAATTTCACCTTCTTTATATAAATCATATAAAGCCTGATCGAAAGTTAACATGCCGTTCTGCCTTGAGCGTGACATTAAGCCTTTCATTTCATGGATTTCACCTTTACGAATAATATCCGCCATAAGTGGGGTATTAATCAGAATTTCTGCACACAGCACCCGCCCGGAACCATCTGGTTTGGGGATAAGTTGTTGTGCAACCACGGCCTTCATATTAAGAGACAAATCCAGCAGTAACTGGTTACGCCTGTCTTCCGGGAAGAAGTTAATAATACGATCCATTGCCTGGTTGGAGTTATTCGCGTGCAATGTTGCCAGACACAGGTGACCGGTTTCGGCGAAAGCAATTGCATGGTCCATGGT
>JALTLP010000297.1:0-1801 GCA_027001895.1 Chromatiales bacterium
ACGCAAAGCTGCGCGTAAACCGTTGGCAAAGGTATCAACGTGTGAACCAACATTCCGCTGTATAACAAGCGACTTGTCGCTCTGGTGTACATATTCGATTGGGTCTTCAAGGGTAATGATGTTGAGCCGACGATTATGGTTTATCCAGTCGATCATGGTTGCCAGGGTTGTTGATTTACCGGTACCGGTTGCCCCGGTTACAAGCACCAGTCCCTGGTTGTGTAACAGAAACCTGGTCAGCACCGATGGCAGTCCCAGATCCTTAAAACTTGGAATCCGCGGAGCAATAATCCGGAAAGCAGCACCGATACCGCTGATTTTTCGGTATAAATTTACACGGAATCGGCCAACTTCTTCATGTTCATAGGAAAAGTCAACATCATGTCCCTGATTAAACAGACTACGCTGTTCCTCATCGAGAATTTCGTTAACAAGTGATTCCAGTTCTTCATTGGTCAGGTCACGATACTTAATCGGCGAGAGTTCACCGTGCATGCGTACCAGTGGCGGCAGCCCAACCGATAAATGAATATCTGAGCAACCTTGCTCACGACCCAGTTTTAAAAAGGCATTTATACGTGACATCAGGTAAGTACCACGGTTTGTAGTTCCTGTTTTAACTCGTTAATCGTCTGGTAGCGTTTTAATGGGTCAACATGCATGGCTTTCATTATAATATCATTCAGGTGCTGTGACATAGATGGATCTTTTTCCATCGCCGGTACCGGCTTACCTTCTACATGCAAAAACAGGGTTGCCATGTGGTCTTCACCTTTAAACGGTGGTTTACCGGTAAAGGCTTCATACATCAGGATTCCCAGGCTGTAGATATCGGTACGACTATCAATGGTTCTGCCTCGCACCTGTTCGGGTGCCATGTAGGTGGGTGTGCCAACCAGAATACCACTTTTTGTTATACGTGAGTCGGCCTGGCTTGCCGCTGCGGCAAGACCAAAGTCAACAACCTTAACAACCTTGTCATCATTAACAAGAATATTGGCGGGTTTTAAATCTCGATGTACAACATCAACTTTATGGGCTGCATTAACGCCACTGCAAATATCAATAAATATCTTGATACCGTGTAATTTGTCGAGGGTTTTTGTGCTCTTTAATTCAAACGAAAATGAATGACTGTCAAAATATTCCATTGAAATGGCATAAGACTTACCAAAGGTTATAAAGTCATACAAACGGATTACATTTTCATGGGTAATACGGCGTGCATAACGGAGTTCATGTACAAAGCGCTGAATAACGGTTTCGTCTGATGCCATTTGTGGGTTTAAAAACTTAAGCACGATATTTTCACTAACCATCTGATCTTCAACCAGCACAACAACACCAAATGCGCCCTTACCAATTTTTCTGATAATTCGGTAACGGTCATCTAACATCTGGCCGGGAAGTAATTCATTCGGGTCAATGACCGAGCGCATGGCACTGCCTGCTGTGCTTGATTCAGCCATTGATGGGGTTGATGGTATTGATGTTTCTGCCGGTGCCGCTATCGATGGCGTAGAAGGAACAGACGACTGCAGGTTAACAACAGTTTCAGCCATTTCGGAATTCTGATTGTTCGGTATAGAACTGTTTGTTGGGCTTGCCTGGGATGGCACTTGCAGGGAGCTTGAAGGTGAAGAAGACGTTCCCATATTTTCCTGCATGGCCTGTATCGCTTTTTGCGCGGCGGCCTGCATGTTTGCATCAGGACTTTGCATTACCTGAGTGATAGCATCTTCAACTTCAGCAACATGTTGCTGGTCGGTTAAGGCAGCAAGGGCGTGCAGAATGTCATGTT
>JALTLP010000297.1:1811-2981 GCA_027001895.1 Chromatiales bacterium
ACGACTGCAGGTTAACAACTGTTTCAGCCATTTCGGAACTCTGGTTGTTTGGTATAGAGTTGCTTATCGGGCTGGCGTGGGACGGCTCCTGCGAGCTGCCTGTAGCCGGTGCTGAAGCTGTGCCCATATTTTCCTGCATGGCCTGTATCGCTTTTTGCGCGGCGGCCTGCATGTTTGCATCAGGACTTTGCATTACCTGAGTGATAGCATCTTCAACTTCAGCAACATGTTGCTGATCTGTTAAGGCAGCAAGGGCGTGTAGAATGTCATGTTTAACCGAGTCGTCACAATCCTGTAGTTTACTTATTAAAGGTTTAATAGCTCTGGAGTCTTTTAGCTGGGTGAGTGCTTTTATCGCAACCTGGGTGGAATCACTCTGGTGAGCAAGAAGTTTTAACAGTGGCTCAACAGCGCGTTTGTCGTTCATATTGGCCAGTGCATCGGCTGCACGTTCACGTACCCACCAGTCTTCATCCTCAAGCGCTTCAACCAGATATTTGAAAGCACGATCATCACTGACCGAGTTCAGTATTTCTACAGCAGTACGACGCAAAAACTCGTCATCATCTTTTATCAGTTCCAGTACAGCTTCGACAACCCGCGGGCCACCAATACTACCAAGCGCATCGGCAGCCCGTACTTTAATCCACCAGTCTTTATCGCGTAATGCATTAAGTAAATCTTTTATTGCATCGGCATTACCGACTTCGTTTAATACTTCTACCGCAGCACGACGGACGTATTCTGATTCGTCCTGTAAAATGTCTATTAAATATTTAACCGTATGTTTATCATTTAATTTAACAAGCGCATCAACGGCCTTGTTTTGTACGGTCAGATCAGGATCCTTGAGTGCTTCACATACAGGTCTGCAGTTAACAGGTATTTGCATGTTTGCAATACTTGCCAGGGCATGTTGGCGTACTTTTTTGCTGGGGTCTGCAATCAGTTTTAGCAGGGTATCGCGAGATTCCGGTAAACTGAATTTACCCAGGGTAATGGCGACATAACTTTTAATAGCCTGATCTTTGCTGTTACTGTATCTGATAAGATCAGGCACAATGGTTTCATCTGCAATTTCATTAAGTACTTTAAAGATTAACTGGTGAATACTTTTATCGACTTCACCAAGAATGCCAATAAGTGTTTTGGCACTTAAACGTTTTTTCT
>JALTLP010000298.1:0-8941 GCA_027001895.1 Chromatiales bacterium
TTTACAAAGGGTTATATTTTAACTGTACTATTGGGGGCAGGAAAATGACTACACCATTTGAACCAACCGTTGGTCAGTGGTATCAGGATGACGACCAACGTATCTTTGAAGTTGTTGCATGGGATCTTGATGCCATTGAAATACAATACTACGATGGCGATGTAGACGAGTTTGATATGGATGTCTGGTATATGATGAACATATTACCGGCTGACGAGCCTAATGATGGCACGGGGCCGTTTGATGAAATTGATAACGACGAGTTAAGCCATATTCAAAACAACTATTCACCGGCAAGCTGGCAGTATCATTAGAGCAGACGTTAAATGCTTTTGCTATATTAAGCCTGTTTAGAATCAGGCATCGATCTTTTTGTATTTAATTCGGTGTGGTTGTTTGTAATCATCACCGAGCCGACGCTTACGATCTGCTTCGTAATCGGCATAGTTACCTTCAAACCAGACAACCTGGCTGTCTCCTTCGTAAGCAAGAATATGTGTTGCGATACGATCCAGAAACCAGCGATCATGCGAAATAACAATGGCACAACCGGGAAAGTCCAGAATGGCTTCTTCGAGTGCGCGCAATGTTTCAACATCCAGGTCGTTAGTGGGTTCATCAAGCAGCAACAGATTGCCACCGCTACGTAACAGCTTTGCAAGATGAACCCGGTTACGTTCACCGCCGGATAAATCGCCCACCCGTTTTTGCTGGTCGCTGCCTTTAAAGTTAAACCGGCCAACGTAGGTGCGAGATGGCACGACATAGTTACCAATGGTGATATTATCAGCGCCATCGGCTATTTCTTCCCAGACCGTTTTACTGTCATCGAGTGAGTCACGCGACTGGTCTACATAGGCAATTTGTACGGTTTCACCAATTCGCATTTCACCGTTATCCGGTTGTTCGATGCCGGCAAACATTTTAAATAGCGTTGTTTTACCTGCACCGTTCGGCCCGATAATGCCGACGATACCGCCTTTAGGTAAATTAAAACTTAAGTTTTCAAACAATAACTTGTCGCCAAAAGCCTTGGAGATACCATTCGCTTCAACCACCAGATCACCCAGGCGTGGGCCGGGCGGAATATACAGATCGTTGGTTTCACTGCGTTGCTGAAACTCTTTGGAGGACAGTTCTTCAAAACGTGCAAGTCGAGACTTGCTTTTTGCATGGCGACCTTTAGGTGCTGTTTTTACCCATTCAAGTTCAGCTTTCATTGCCTTAAGGCGGGCAGACTCCTGTTTTTTCTCCAGTTCGAGGCGTTGTTCTTTTTGTTCCAGCCAGGAAGAATAGTTTCCTTCCCATGGGATACCATGACCGCGATCCAGTTCAAGGATCCAGCCGGCAACATTATCCAGAAAGTATCGGTCATGGGTGACTGCTACAACGGTGCTGGGGTAGTCGTGTAAAAAACGCTCCAGCCAGGCGACCGATTCAGCATCAAGGTGGTTAGTGGGTTCGTCAAGCAATAACATATCCGGGTTGGATAACAGTAGTCTGCATAAGGCAACCCGGCGGCGTTCACCGCCGGATAAAGTTGTTACATCCGCATCCCAGGGGGGCAGTCTCAGGGCATCGGCGGCGATATCGAGCTTGCGATCAATTTCCCAGCCACCGGCTGCATCAATGGCATCCTGTAGTTTGGCCTGTTCGGCAAGCAGATCATTCATTTCATCGTCGGACATTGGCTCGGCAAATTTCATACTTATGTCATTAAAGGCATTGAGTTGCTCTATTATTTCCTTCACACCTTCTTCGACGTTGCCGCGTACATCTTTATTTGGGTCGAGTTCCGGTTCCTGTGGCAGGTAGCCTACGTTAATACCGGTTTGTGCTCTTGCTTCGCCTTCGATCTCGGTATCGATGCCGGCCATAATGCGTAATAACGTTGATTTACCAGAACCATTTAAACCCAATACCCCAATTTTAGCGCCGGGGAAAAAAGACAGTGAAATATCTTCCAGAATTTTACGCCTGGGTGGGACTATCTTGCCCACCTGGTTCATTGTGTAAATATATTGTGCCATTTGTTTACCTTTTGCGAGAGCTGTTGATATTTGATAGTAGCATTTTGCCTGTTATAAAACATATTTCCAGAAATACTGATCTGGGTCAATTATTGCGTGTTATGGCCGTTTAAAAACTTCAAAACAGCCAGAAATTGCCGCTAACAGAAAACATAAATCTTAAAATTTCTTTGGAGTCTATAGTAGTGAAGAAAAATTTACCGGTTAGCGATACAGAGTATGAACTTACACCAACCGATGTCATTATATCGACAACAGATTTAAAAGGGGCGATTACTAACGTAAATGAAACCTTCAAATGCATCAGTGGTTTTAACGATGAAGAACTATTTGGTAAAAATCACAATGTTGTGCGTCACCCTGATATGCCACCCGCTGCATTTGCAGATTTGTGGGGTACTTTAAAACAGGACAAGCCGTGGATGGGGATAGTAAAAAATCGCTGCAAAAATGGCGATTATTACTGGGTCGATGCCTTTGTTACCCCGTTATCAGAAAATGGCAATACATCGGGTTATGAATCAACCCGGGTTAAGGCCGAGCCGGTTGTTATTAAACGCGCAGAAAAACTTTATCAGGCTATTCTGGCCAACAAGTTTAAAATGCCTAAATTTATACCGGATTTTGCAACTAAAATTGCGGCTTTTATAAGTGGCTTACAGCTTGTTATTGTCACCAGCCTGGTTTTTGCCAGCCAGTTAAGTGTATTACCTGCAATAATAGTTTGGCTGGTAAGCAGTGCGCTGGGATATGCCGGGGCAAAATGGCTATTAAAGCCGGTTGCTGATGTTACCCGGCAAGCGAAGCAGTTGATTAATAACCCGCTTACCCAGTATGTCTATACCGGGCGACATGATGAGGTTGGTCAAATTGAGTTGTCATTAAAAATGCTGGGAGCGATGAACCGAACAATACTTAAACGCCTGGAGCAGGTGAGTGGTGAACTCGAAGGTTACGCGGCCGATGCGGCAGATCTGGTGGGGGATACTCGACAAAGTGTGCAACGGCAACAGGCTGAAATAGAACAGGTAGCCACCGCAATGAATCAAATGACGGCAACAGTACAGGAGGTTGCCAGTAATACTCAAAGTGCGGCAGAAGCGGCTAATAACGCAAACAGCCAGGCCGGTTTGGGGGCGGCTAAGGTTGAGGCCGCGGTACAGGTGATTAAGTCACTGTCCTCAGATGTTGAACAAACCGAACAATCTATACAGGAACTGGCAACAAGCAGTGTAGAAATTGGCTCGGTTCTGGATGTTATTAAAGGTGTTGCCGAGCAAACGAATTTACTGGCGCTGAATGCCGCTATCGAAGCGGCAAGGGCGGGAGAACAGGGGCGTGGTTTTGCTGTTGTTGCAGATGAGGTGCGTACGTTAGCAAGTCGAACCCAGCAGTCGACTGAAGAAATTCAGCTTATGATCGAAAAAATTCAGCATGGCACCCAAAATGCTGTCGATAAGATGGCTGAGGTCAGGCAGCGCTCTAGCGAAGGGCTGGAAAATGTCGCCATTTCGTCCGATGCTATCAGGGAAATGAAGCAGGCGGTTGAAACGATGAACAGTTTAAACACGCAAATAGCCAGTGCGGCCGAAGAGCAAAGCGTTGTCAGTGGAACGATTGCTGAGAATATTGAAAATATAAACATGGTATCGCAAACAACCGATACCACCGCTACAGAAATGTTTACAACAACACAATATTTAGCCGGTCTTGCGTCGGATATTCATAATATGATTAACCAGTTTGAAGAAGCGATAAAAGTAAAATAACATATAAAAAACAATGGGTTATATTGCGGCTTTTTGTTAGCTAAATATGCCTTATACAATAGTGGGTACTTCCTGTTTGTGTTAATCCTTGCTAATATACGCGATTAAGTTTTCTCAATATCGTTATAGATACAATCAATAAACGGGAATAAAATATCATGGCTGATCGGCGACTCCAGGTCTTTCATACAGTAGCTCGCTTGCTGAGTTTTACCAAGGCAGCCGATGAGCTGCATATGACTCAACCAGCAGTGACTTTTCAGGTCAGGCAGCTTGAAGAGCAGTTTAATACACGCCTGTTTGATCGTACCCACAACCGTATCAGCCTGACCGAAGCAGGCCATCGTGTGTTTGAAAGCGCCGGACAGATATTCCAGCTTTATGCCGAAATGGACAACTCGGTGCGTGAACTCACCGGTGATATCAGTGGTGTTTTAATCCTGGGGGCCAGTACCACCATTGCCGAGTATATGTTACCGGTTTTACTCGGTGACTTTAAAGAAAAATTTCCCGATGTGGTTATTCGTTTAAAAGTCGCCAATACAGACGGTATTGTATCTCAGGTTGAAAACAACATGATTGATCTGGGTGTTGTTGAGGCGCCGGTTAGCAACAAAAATCTGGTAGTCGAAAAATGTCGAATGGATGAGCTGGTTCTTATTGTGCCACCTAACCATAAGCTTGCCCAACAGAATGTTGTATCGCTGGAAGAAATCACCAGGTACCCGTTTATTTGCCGTGAAGAAGGTTCGGGTACCCGCGAAGTTATGATAGAAAGCATGCATGCTGCCGGTATTAATAACGCAGACTTAAGCGTGTCTATGGAACTGGGCAGTCTCGAAGCGATTAAAGGTGCTGTCGAAGCGGGTATGGGTGTGTCGGTACTTTCAAGTGCCACTATCGAAAAGGAATTAAAGCTTGGTTCTCTGGTTGCAATAAAACTGGATCCACCATTAACACGTCCTTTTTCTTTCGTACATCAAAAACAAAAATTCAGAGTACGTGCCATGGATGAACTGTTAAACTTTGCGCGTAACTATTGTAATAACCACCAATAAACAAGGCGGCACTCTTGACCCGGAGTGAAAAAAAATTACTCGAACAGTATCAGGCCTTACCGGACGAGGCTAAAAAAAGCCTGTCAGATTTTTGTGAATTTTTAACGGATAAATATTCCGAAACAACCTCAGAAGTCGCTACCCCTAAAGATATTCCCCGCCCGGCGAACGAGTCGGTTGTGCTGGCGATGCGCCGCCTGTCCGAAACCTATTACATGCTAAACAAGGATAACCTGTTACATGAAGCATCGTCTTTAATGTCGCAGCATATTTTACAGGGACGTGAAGCAGAAGAGGTTATTGATGAACTCGAAGAGCTGTTTAAAAAGTTTTATGATGAAATGATCGGAAATAACACGCCGTTATTAGACAAGGATTAATCTATGCTAAAAACTGTAGAGCAATGGTTTTACCGGTATTTATCTGATCCCCAGGCCGTTGTATTGGCATTTTTACTGGTAGCAGGTTTTGCGATAGTCATATACATGGGTGAGATGTTAATGCCGGCACTGGCGGCACTGGTTATTGCCTACTTGCTCGAAGGGGTTGTGCGTTTTATGCAGGCGCATAATGCCAGGCGTATTCGAGCAGTGATACTTGTGTTTTGTGTTTTTATTGCCTTCCTGATTTTTTTCTTTGGCGGCCTGGTTCCTCTGGTTTCTTCGCAGCTTACCGAGTTTTTTAAAGAGTTACCGAACTATGTTGGCCTGGCGCAACAAGCGCTTATGCAGTTGCCACAGCATGTGCCTTATATAACAGATTCTCAGATTCACGAAATATTAACTGCAGTTAACAAAGAAATAGCAGGCTTTGGGCAAACCGTGGTTACCGGCACACTGTCTTCTATACCGGATATATTAACGGTGATGGTTTACGCTATTCTGGTTCCGTTATTGGTGTTCTTTTTCTTAAAAGATAAATACCAGTTACTCAACTGGTGTTCAACATTCTTACCCAGGCAACGTGATTTAATGTCAGGTGTATGGAAGGATGTGGATAAGCAAATTGGTAACTATATTCGCGGAAAAATCTGGGAAATTTTTATTGTCGGTATTGCAACATACATTGTCTTTATTATTTTTGGTTTGAAGTACTCCCTGCTACTTGCAGCTTTGGTTGGTTTGTCTGTACTTATTCCATACGTCGGCGCTACGGTTGTGTCCTTACCGGTTGCACTGGTGGCGTATATTCAGTGGGGCATAAGCAGTGACTTCTGGTATTTAATTATTGCTTATTTTATCGTGCAGGCGCTTGATGGCAATGTGCTTGTACCACTGCTGTTTTCTGAGGTTGTTAACCTGCATCCGGTTGCCATTATTTTAAGCATCCTGGTGTTTGGCGGTATCTGGGGTTTCTGGGGTGTGTTTTTTGCTATTCCATTGGCTACTCTGGTTAATGCTTTATTAATAGCATGGCCGAGAATTACGCAGGAAGAAGCGCCTGTTACCTGATTTTTAATTGTTAGCAATGTTGATTATTCCCGCGTAGACGTAAGCACATGAATGTGCGCAGGTAGGATTGCCGAGGAATCCATTTATATTAAATTCACCAAAGAAAACACACCCGAAGCCTTTCAATACGTGCGTAGGCTATTCCCCTTTAATCGCTGTTCGTCGGGCTGGGTTATAAGCGCAAGTTGCCTCGAACCATCGGAGATGGTTGAGGTACTCACAATGAACCCGAAGGGTTCTGTGAGGAGGTGCTTCGCATAGAACCGCTTCGCGTTTCATTATGCGTACCCTACGACATGTCCCATCTCGTCAGGGCATCTTTTTCGTCCCTTTTTCTTGCGCAAACAAGAAAAAGGGACTCGCCTACAGGCGCGAGAGCCTGCTTAAAATAAAAGTCGCGCGTTAGCGCGAGGCGAAGCTTTTGAACAAAAAATAAGATTGCCACGCTCACTTCGTGAGCTCGCAATGACAAGCATAGAAAAGTACCTCGCCGGCGGGCGAAAGCCCGCATACAATTACAGGCCTCAGCTGCGTAGCAGCGGGCGAAACGCTTTTAAAGATAAATACTCAAATTAGTATGAGGATAAAACTACAAAACCTCGGAAGAATAATCTGCCAGACGAGAACGTTCCCCACGCATCAGGGTGATGTGGCCGCTGTGTTCCCAGTTTTTAAAACGGTCAACCACATAGGTTAAACCGGAAGTGGTTTCTGTCAGGTAAGGTGTATCAATCTGGGATATATTGCCCAGACAAACCACTTTGGTGTTAGGCCCGGCACGGGTAATCAGTGTTTTTAACTGTTTGGGTGTCAGGTTTTGCGCCTCGTCAATAATAATATAGCGGTTTAAAAAAGTTCGACCGCGCATAAAGTTAACCGAGCGTATTTTTATATGTTTGCTTAACACATCATTTGTTGCTGCGCGTGCCCAACTGCCTCCTTCGTTATCAATATTGGTTAACACTTCCAGGTTATCCATCAAAGCGCCCATCCAGGGTGTCATTTTTTCTTCTTCTGTGCCCGGTAAAAAACCGATATCTTCTGCAACTGGTACGGTAACGCGGGTCATGATAATTTCGCTGTAAAGTTCTTTTTCTATGGTTTGTTGCAGGCCAGCCGCGAGCGTTAGCAGGGTTTTACCGGTGCCGGCAATGCCCATTAACGAGACAAAATCAATATCCGGGTTCATTAACAGGTTCAGGGCAAAGTTTTGTTCCTGATTACGGGCTTTAATGCCCCATACTGCATTAGTTGGTTTAGTGTAGTCCTGGGTTGTTTCTATAATTGCACTATCTTTATCAATAGACTGCACCCGGTAGGAAACATTTTTATTTTGTACTTCGCTGTAGATAAAGCTGTTGGTTGTCCAGTCTTTTACATCCGGCCCAGTGACTTTATAAAATGTATGGCCGTCTTCAGACCATGAGTCCATGTCATTGGAATGTTTTTCCCAGAATGAATCGTCGAGCTGATGCATGCCGGGATAAAGCAGATCCACGTCTTCAAGTACCTTGTCGTTATAGTATTCTTCTGAATGTATGCCCAGCACCGATGCTTTGATCCGCATGTTTATGTCTTTGGAAACCAGTGTAATGGTTTTATCTTTAAATACATTTTTAAGCGCAACAACGGTATTAAGTATGGTGTTGTCGGGTAAATTAGACGGAAGGTAATCAGGCAGTGCAGACTTAAAAGCCTGAGTCTGAATAAACAGTTTACCATGAACAAGATCGCTGTCTTCAGCCGGGTTTAAATCAAGCGGTAAACCTTTGCTTATGTTTTCCGGGCCGTGTTTTGAAATAAGGTCATCAAGGTAACGACTGGCCTGTCTGGCATTACGTGCAACTTCGGAGTTACCTTTTTTATTGGCATCAAGTTCTTCGAGAACCATCATTGGGATAAAGAGATCGTGTTCCTGAAATCGGAACAGTGCAGTTGGGTCGTGCATCAGCACATTAGAGTCAAGTGCGAATAAACGTTTTGAAGGTTTCACTTTTTTCCTTATCAGTTAGGTGTTGCGTAGAAATTATTTTTTGTTCAGGGCTTTTACAGCGGCGAGAACTTCGTCGACATGACCATCAACTTTTACCTTACGCCATTCATTGCGTAGTTTGCCTTTGGCATCAATTAAAAATGTACTACGTTCAATACCACGTACTTTTTTACCGTACATGTTTTTCATCTTTATTACATCAAACAGTTTGCAAAGGGTTTCGTCGGCATCGGAGAGCAAGTCAAATTTAAAACCCTGTTTGGCTTTAAAGTTTTCGTGGGTTTTTACACTGTCTCTCGATACGCCAAGAATAACGGTTTGCTGGCGTTTAAATTTAAGCAGACTGGATTGAAAGTCGAGTCCTTCGCGTGTGCAACCCGGCGTGTTATCTTTAGGGTAAAAGTAAAGAACAACATTACTGCCTTTTAACGAAGAAAGTTTTATTTGTTTATCGCCAGTTGCGGGTAATGTAAAGTTGGGTACGGCTTTATTTAATTCTGTTTTTGGCATATTAGTGTGTTTTTAGTGGTTCAATAATTGCGTCAAGGTTTAAATCGTCACTGAACTCCAGAAAGTCTTCACGTAAGCCCGCTATATGCATTGAGGTTGGAATTTCAATGGTTATAGCGAGAGCAAACAT
>JALTLP010000298.1:8951-11343 GCA_027001895.1 Chromatiales bacterium
GTAAGGAATTGCTTTTGCCTGTTCGGTGCGTTGTTCGGTGTGTTTTATTTGCAGGGTCAGGCTTAGTGAATCCTGTAGTGCCGGTAATGTCTGCTCAAGCTTGGCGATATTGTTCCACTGCCCCTCAACCAGCATAATTATGGCAAATTCACCGCCCAGCAGGCTCATGCGAGATTCACAGATGCTGCATTGTTGCTGAGTGATGGCTTCGGTCAGATTGGCAACCAGTCCGGGGCGGTCTTCACCTAAAGCAGTTAAAACAAGTAAATTTTTATTGTTTGTTTCGGTGTTACTGGATTCTGAGTTCATCATCTAATTTGAAGGGTTTTGACCGCCTTTGTCAACAACTTGTCCGTTTTTGTCTTTATGCCGTTTTATTTTCTTTAAGAGTGCTCCTTATCTGGCAAAAGCCCTTAAAAATTTGCCTGCCTCGAATGTTTACTGTTTAGTGGCTTGCAGTCGCAACGACAGGTCATTTTTAGCCGGGTATTCCCGGAGTAGTGTAATAAATACACATAAATAACAATAGCTTACATTGTTTGCTGATTTATTTTTTGCAGCCTGAAGGCATCCTTTTACTTGAGTTTAGAGGCGCTCACAAGTACTATGTGCGATTGAAAAATTTTGGCTGAAATGTGGAGTAAATTATGTCTTCAACTGTAATTCAAGGGAGTATTGTTGCCTTGGTTACGCCTATGCATGCGGATGGGCAGGTGGACGTTGCCTGTCTGGAAAAACTGGTGGAATTTCATGTAGAAAATGGGACCGATGCGATTGTTGCAATGGGAACAACGGGTGAGTCTGCCACGTTGGACGAAAAAGAGCATTGTGAGGTCGTAAAGCAGGTTGTTGAATTTGTAAAAGGCAGAATTCCGGTGATTGCCGGAACAGGTTCTAACTCTACGACTGAAGCCATCAGTTTAACGCAGTGTGCGGCCCGTGCAGGCGCGGATGCCTGCTTGTTGGTTACCCCTTATTACAATAAGCCTACTCAGGAAGGTTTATATCAACATTTTAAAGCAGTAGCTGAAGCAGTAGATATTCCGCAGATACTTTACAATGTACCGGGACGAACCGCGGTTGATATGTTGCCCGAAACAGTACAACGGTTGGCAGAGATTAAAAATATTGTCGGTATCAAAGAGGCAACCGGTGATCTAGCAAGGGCTGTCGACATTATTGAGCGTTGTGCGGATGCACAAAAGTACGCTGAGTTTGCTGTTTATAGTGGAGACGATGCCACGGCGATGGATGCAATTTTAAAAGGCGCGAAAGGTGATATTTCGGTAACCGCCAATGTTGCGCCACAAGCAATGCATGAAATGTGTGCTGCCGCACTAGCCGGTGATAAAGCACTGGCTTTACAAATAAATCAGAAATTAATGGGCTTACATGAAACTTTGTTTGTTGAAGCAAATCCTATTCCCGTTAAGTGGGCGCTAGCCGAAATGGGGCTTATACAAATAGGCCAACGATTACCAATGACAGTATTGTCCGAACAACATCATGATGTTGTTCGTCAGGCAATGCATGCTGCTGGTGTAAATTAAAATTTTATTGCAGGTTAAATGTTTTTTAAGATGGTTATAGTTAAAAATTATCGTTCTTTTGTTTTTGTATTTTTTCTGGTTTTATTAACAGGCTGTTCTTCAGCACCAAAGGATGATTACAAAGGGGTTTACGAATCCAAACGTACTACGGAACATTCCCTCGAAGTTCCACCTGATCTTGTTTCTCCAGATTCGTCTGATGCACTGGTGATTCCAAGCCTTTCGGATACAGGTTCAAGTTATTCTGCTTATTCACACTCGGGTACTACGGGGAGTCTGTTACCTAAGTCTTCTGCGGGTATTCGCTTTGTCCGTGATGGCGGAATGTTCTGGCTGGAACTAAAGTCAAAACCCGAAGATATCTGGCCTTATGTGCGTAACTTTTTTATGGATCTGGGTTTTAGTTTTGTAAAACAGGAACCGGTTAACGGTTTATTGGAAACAAACTGGCTTGAAAACCGTTTTGATGTTCCCACAGGCTGGTTTGCATCCATGTTAGGTGGCCTGTTTTCGACCGGTTTAATGGACAAGTATCGAATTCGTCTGGAACGTGGGGATAATGACAAGGTTACCCGTTTATTTATTACGCATCAGGGCTTAAAAGAAAGCTCTTATGGTAGCTGGGCAGAGTCAGACTACAGTGTGAAGTGGGAACCTCGTGACCCAGACCCGGAACTGGAAGCCGAAATGCTACAACGTTTCCTGGTTTATCGTGGTGTTGCTAAATCAAGTGCAAAGCAGATCGTTAGCAGTAAGAAAATACAAAGAACAAAGTTACTTAAAGATGAAACCGGTAAAAAACTTCGTCTTGAAGTGAATGAAATTTTCCCGCGAACATGGCG
>JALTLP010000299.1 GCA_027001895.1 Chromatiales bacterium
GCAGCGTTACTATTGCTGCCATCCAGGTCCAGGCCGTCATATAAGCCCTTGTTGCCTTCAATGACAGTGATATCAGAGCTATCTTCAGCCCTTGTAACATAGGCAAGTATTTCCTTGTCCTGCATGGTATAGAAGTCGAGGTTATAACATGGGTTATTTGTTGCACGAGATAACCACATTGGGTCTATGTAGTCAGGACCTTTTTTAAAGGGTGCTACGTCAAGGCCTTTTGCTGTAAGTGCAGCACAAATGCCAATAGAGAGTGTTGTTTTACCGGATGACTTGTGAGCCGCAGAGATAAATAATCGACTCATTTTGATAACCTGTGTTGTTTGCTGAACAGTAGAGTATCTTAAGATACTCTACTGTTACAGATTAAGAGGCTTTGTAGTGAGGATCAACATCTTTGTCAGCAAGACTAGCTGGCAAGAACTGCATGATTTTGACGCAAAATGCTATCAGGAAAAGTGCTACTGCAAAACCACCAAGGCCTAGTAAAGTTTCTGCAAGGGTAGGCACATAGCTAGCTATTGCTCCGTCAGCAAAGGTTGTTTCAATCACTTCTTTACCTGGGAATATTGTCATTGGGAATGCCTGACCACCTATAATGATTCCATACACCTGAGCAAGACCACCGAGGATAACAAGTAATGCACCAAAGCCAACTAATCCACGTGATTTAGCCAGAGCAGGAGTGTAGAAAATAATAAGTGGGATTACGCCGCCAATAAGCACCTGACCTAACCAGAATAGTTGAGTATAAATACCACCATCTCTAAGGATGAACATTTCAAAGTCATGATGTTGAGCTTCGTACAGGTTAGTTAAGTGATAAACGGCAACAAAGTACAGTACAGCTGCAACAAATACACCCAGCAGGTTTTTCAGTCGATTAAATATAGCGTCACCTAAAGGTCGTTCAGTCCAGTTATAAGATGCCATCAGTACAAGAATGTAAATTGCCAGACCAAATGAAAATGACATAATGACAAACATTGGGGCCATAATGGCTGCATCATATCCCTGACGCGCTACAAGGAAACCGAAGATTGAACCGGTACCAGTGGTCAGTGCTAAACGCCAAAGAAAAGCAGCTGTGCCAGCAACACGTGTATATTTACCAAGATTGCGTTGCATCATAGTCCAGAGGTATACAATAACTATTGCGAAAAAGCCGTTATATAAAAGCATGTTCCATGCAAAGATTGATTTTAGATTGTAGTAGGTCATTGCGATAACAAGGCGTTCAGGACGACCCAAATCTAATACAAGTATCATTAATCCACCAGCCAGTAAAGCAACTGCAGCTAACGCAGACAATCGGGCAAGTGGTTTATATGCTTTTTTGTTAAATGCGGATGAAATAGAGGCAACGTTTAATATACCGGATGCTGCAACAATAAGGAAAACGGCGAATACATGCGGCATTCCCCATACAATTTGATTCGACATTCCTGTTACATAATGGCCATGATGTTCCATGTAGTAAAAAGCACCCAGTGAAGCCAGTATAAATGTGGCGAGGATGGCTAGTAACATGTAGTAGCCGGAGCTACGGCCTTCGATTGCGAGAAATGGTATGGTTTTTTTCATCTTTATAACAACTTTAATTTAATTAAAAGTTAATATTATTTTATGCTTTTACAACACAAGTTTTATAAGCCCTGGTAACGAACACCGGTATTTAACGCAAGGTCTTGACGTAATTGCTGTCCGCCGTTGTTGCGTAACTCGACTGAAATGGCACTGTTACTGTCTTTTAAATCACCAAAGTACATTGCCTGATGTCCTTCTGCATTACATGCTTCAACACACGCTGGAGTACCATCAGTATCAACACGATGCACACACATAGTGCAGGATTCAACTGTTCCTTTACCGCGAGGCGCATGCACTTTCTGGTTTTCAAGTGCTTCATGTATAAATGAACGAGCCTTGTATGGGCAGGCCATCATACAGTAACGACAGCCGATACAGATATGTTTGTCTACGAGAACAATGCCATCTTTACGTTTCATTGATGCGCCAGTAGGGCATACATCTACACAGGGTGGATGCTCACAATGCTGGCACATTAAAGGTAATGACTGCACATGTCCCGTTAATTTGTCTTTTAATTTAACTTTACGAATCCATACCGCTTTTTGTGATGCTTTAGAGTGTGGCTCTGATTTATTAATTTCACCCCAGCCATTTTCTGTCTGGCAGGCAGAAACACAGGCTGTACAACCTGTACCACATTTATTGGTATTAATTAAAAGTCCCCAGCGGTTTTTGTCGCTGGCAGGTTGGTCTGCAGAACGTGCATGAGCAACTTCTGTTAAAATCATTCCTGGCGCTAAAGCCAGACCTGCAGCTGCAGCCGTTTTGCCTAAAAACTGACGGCGATAAATATCTGTTGTTGTTTCTTTATTATTTACTGGTTGAGTCATTTGATTGTGCTCCCAGTTTTGCTGGCTGCTGTAGGTTTGTCGTTATGACAGTCGAAACAGTCGATGTTGACAGCAGCAAAATTATGGCAAGAACTGCAAAAGTGTTTACTATCTCCAAAGCTTGCATATTCGCCCTTATCATTCTTGGAAATATGACAGCTAATACATTCTGCCAGGCTGTCCTGCTTGGTACGCACACCCTCGCGAAGGGTTTTATCACGCTTGTGCAGGATGTATTTCATATGGTTTTTACGCATATCTTTTACATCACGAATACACAGAGTATCCGGGTTAGCTTTAGCTTTTGCTTTGGGCACTACAGGCATTAAATCGCCTGCCTGTGCAAAGACAGGCAGGAGTAATAATACGCTTAGTAAAGTGCTTATTATTGTTTTATGGCTTAACACAGTCATACCTCAAGTTTTATTAGTCGCCCATTGCCATGTCAATGTAACCAGTAGGGCATACATCTGCACAGATATGGCAACCGATGCAACGGTCGTAATCTGTCGCAACATATCGACCCATAGTTGCTTCATCTTTCTTCA
>JALTLP010000300.1 GCA_027001895.1 Chromatiales bacterium
TACCCGGCAATTTGATAACGCCAGTCTGAACAAACAAAATAAACTTGATAAACAAATAGACGGCATTACTGGTGCAACACTGTCAGTACGCGCCTTAAGCCGTTTATCACGTGTTGCACTGTACCTTGACTCGCAACGTCCTGCCAGAAATATAAAATAAACATGACCCGACATAAACGTAAAATCAAACTTAAGTCTGTTTACCAATGGCATCGTTATGTGGGTATTACAATTGCGTTATTTGTAATTTTACTTGCAATAACCGGCATCGCACTTAACCACACAACAGAACTTAAGCTTGGCAAAAGCTATGTTAACAATAAGCTTTTGTTAAACCATTACGGTATTCATGCACCGGAAAAAATTACCAGTTACAATAAAGGCTCTGTCTGGGTCAGCCAATGGCATAAGCGGCTTTACCTGAATGAACAGGATTTAGGTGAATCTAGCAGCCAGCTTGTTGGTGTTGCTGTTTATGAAGATATTATTATCATCGCAATGAATGACTACCTTCTTCTTTATACGCCAGAAGGCGAGCTTATCGAAAAACTGGGCAGTATCGATAAAGTTCCCGCAGCGATCAGTAAAATTGGTATAACCGACAATAATGAAATCACTGTTATGGCTGCAAGCGGCACGTATACAACGGATAAAGATTTTTCTATCTGGTTAAACAACTCGCAAGCCGTTACTGTCTGGAACGATACGCAACCCTTGCCTGCCGATTTAAAGCAACGCTTAGTCACTAAATATCTGGGTAAAGGTTTAACGATAGAACGTCTGATACTTGATTTACACAGTGGACGTTTGCTTAATTTAACGGGCGTGTATTTTATGGACTTTGTTGCCTTACTGCTGGTTTTTCTTGCTGGCAGCGGTTTGTGGATATGGACGATCCGCCAGATAAAACAGCACAAACACCACAAAAACCAGCATATTTTACGTTACAGAAAACGTGCTTAATCTACATGCGTTTGTAACCAGAACTCCAGCAAAGCCAGGTGCCATAACTTGCTACCTTGCAAGCGGGTAAAATATTCATCCGGTTTTAGTAATAACTTTTCAACATAAGTCCTGTTATACACACCACGATTAATACAGGCACTGCTGTTTAAAATACCTTCCATAAATTCCAGAAAATCGCCGCGCACATATTTTAATGCCGGCATCGGGAAGTAACCTTTGGGCCGGTCGATAACCGGGTCGGGCACGATGCCGCGAGATATTTTCTTAAGCACATGTTTGCCACCAGACTGTAATTTCATTTCTGGAGGCATTTTTGCAGCCAGTTCAACAAGGTATTGGTCTAAAAACGGCACACGTGCTTCCAGGCCAAAGGCCATGGTCATGTTGTCCACTCGTTTAACCGGGTCATCTACAATTAATGTGTTTACATCCATATGCAAAACCCGGTCGATAAAAGTATCAGCCTTTGGTCGGTTAAGTAAGTCCTGAATTATTTTAGAGGTATAGTCTTCACCGCGATAATCTTTGCTTACGGTTTCTAAAAATTCTGAGTGGTCGCGGTCAAAATAATATTTTGCAAAACGTTCAACACCCTGAGTTAAGTTGTCCTGTTCAATGCGTGGAAACCAGAAATAACCGGCAAACACTTCATCCGCGCCCTGACCACTTTGCACAACTTTTACATGTTTGGACACCTGTTCGGACAATAAATAAAACGCAACCGCATCCTGCCCCACCATCGGTTCGGACATTGCCTGTACGGCTTCGGGTAAGCGCTTTAAAACTTCTGCATTGGGTATTTGTATTTTTTGATGTTGGGTTTGATAACGTTCCACCACCTGATCAGAAAACTCAAACTCACTGCCCTTTTCTTCCGGTTGATCTTCAAAACCAATAGAAAAAGTTAAAATATCTTTAACCCCCGCTTCGGCCAACAAACCTACCAGTAAACTTGAATCCAGCCCACCGGATAACAAAACACCCACAGGCACATCCGCAACGTCCAGACGTTTGCGCACTGCGGTACGTAAGCTATCGTGAATTGCCTCCGTCCATTCCTGCTCGCTCATTTGTTTTTCTGGGCGAGTCGCATCGAGTTGCCAGTAACGTTTTAGTTTCGGCTCGTTATCCTTGCTTAAGGTTAACGTTGTACCCGGCTCAAGTTTTTGAATACCATTTAAAATAGTATTCGGCGCAGGGATAACCGCATGCAAAGTAAACTGGTTATGCAGACCAACCGGGTTAATACCGGTATCGATAAAACCATCCACTTTATTGCTGGCCAGTAGTGCCTGTATATTCGATGCAAAGCGTATTTGTTTGTTTTTAAGCGAATAATACAGCGGTTTTATGCCCATGCGATCACGCGCTAAAAACAGGCTTTGTTTTTTCCAGTCCCATATCGCAAAGGCAAACATACCATGCAAGTATTCCGGACACTGCTCACCCCATTTATGGTAAGCCTTTAAAATAACTTCGGTATCGCCCTGTGATTTAAACTTGTAACCTTCTTTAATAAACTGCGCGCGCAGCTCAGGGTAATTATAAATAGCGCCATTAAAAACAAGCGTGAGTTGCAGCTCCTCATCCACCATGGGCTGGTTCGAGTCTTCGGACAGGTCAATCACCGATAAACGCCGGTGTCCAAAACCCACCTGTGGTTTTATCCATTGACCTTCTGCATCGGGCCCGCGACGTTCAAGCTTTGATAGCATCGCCTGAATGATTTCCTGTTTTACCGGTTGTTCGTCAAAACGAACTTCACCACAAATTCCACACATTTATTTCTTATTCCTTAACATTAAAAAGACATCAACCATGAAGGATACAAATAACACAGCGCAAAGATATAATTGAATTTATAAAACCCTGTTTAAAGAAAATTTACCATTCAATAACTTATTCTAACAGGAAGATTCATGTTTATAAAAACCTCATGATTACTATTTTTCTATTATTATTCTAGAAACGACTTACC